>JBOICE010000483.1:0-4927 GCA_050739815.1 Pseudomonas sp.
GGCGCAGAGCTTTTATGCCCTGCGCCGCGATGCAGCGGTGGGCGTGGACGGCATGTCGTGGCGAGAATATGAGGAAGGTCTTCTCCAGCGGGTAACCGATTTGCACGGAAGGCTTCACAGTGGAGCCTATCGGGTAACGCCGTCGCGGCGGGTCTATATCCCCAAAGCCGATGGCAAACAGCGCCCGCTGGGCATTGCCTCTTTGGAGGACAAGATCGTACAGCAGGCGGTTGTTACCGTTCTGAATGCGATTTATGAAGAAGACTTTCTAGGTTTCTCGTATGGGTTTCGGCCGGGGCGCAGCCAGCACGATGCTCTGGATGCGTTAACGGTCGCGCTCAAGGGCCAGAAGGTGAACTGGATACTAGATGCGGATATCACGTCGTTCTTTGATGAGATCGACCATGAATGGATGCTGATGTTTCTGGGACACCGGATTGCAGACCGGCGCATGCTCGGACTTATCTGCAAGTGGCTTCAAGCGGGTGTCATGGAGGATGGCCGTAGGGTGGCTGCAACCAAGGGGACTCCCCAAGGCGCAGTGATATCGCCGTTGCTGGCGAATATCTATCTTCACTACGTACTGGATCTGTGGGCAAGGCAGTGGCGCCAGCGGCATACCCGTGGCGATGTGATTTTCGTGCGTTACGCGGACGACAGCGTGGTGGGTTTCAGGACGCAATGGCAGGCTCAGCAGTTTCTGGTGCAGTTGCAGGAACGGCTGGCGAGGTTCGGTTTATCGCTCAACGCTTCGAAGACACGGCTGATTGAATTTGGTCGTTTTGCTGCGAGAAATCGTAGAAAGCGTGGCTTGGGTAGACCGGAGACCTTTGACTTTCTGGGCTTCACGCATTGTTGTAGCACCAACAGAAGCGGTGGGTTTCAAATACTGCGACTGACGGTCAAGAAGCGAATGCGCGCGACGCTGCTGGTTATTCGGGATGAGCTGAAACGTCGACGCCACGAGTCTGTTCAAGTTGTGGGTCAGTGGCTTACCCGGGTGATCAGGGGCCACTTCAATTACCACGCGGTGCCGGGAAACCTGATACGTCTTGGCGGTTTTCGTTCGGCGGTATGCCGTCTATGGCGGCAAGCCCTCAAACGTCGCAGCCAGCGTCATCGGCTTCAATGGTCACGTTACGGGCGCCTTGCCGACCTCTACATACCTAAACCCAGAAATGCACATCCGTACCCTGAGGATCGCTTCGCGTCACATACCCGAGGCAGGAGCCGTATGCGGTAGTTCCGCACGTACGGATCTGTGCGGGGGGTGGCAGGTAACTGCCATTCCTACTGCGACCTTCCGAGGAGCGTGAGAGCTCAACATCTGGATGCTCCAGAGGGTGTTGCAGGAGTCCTGAACCTTGCCCGAGCGGTAATCCCCCCATTTTTAGCGCTTGCTAGAAGTAGAGGTCAGGCCGCGAGGGCCAGCTTCTGTTTGGGGGTGATGCCTCCCAGGGCCATATTTGGCCGTTCGTGATTGTATGTCCAGAGCCAGCGTGTGGCGTGCTCCTGCACCTTGGCGATGGAATCGAACAGATAGTGCCCCAGCCAGTCGTAACGCACGGTACGGTTGTAGCGCTCGACGTAAGCGTTCTGCTGCGGATTACCGGGCTGGATATGCTCCAGTCGAATGCTGTGCTTTTCCGCCCACAGCACGAGCTTGCTGCTGATGTACTCCGGCCCGTTGTCGCTGCAAATAGCCTGTGGTTTGCCGCGCCACTCGATGACCTGCTCCAGTGCGCGCACCACACGCTCGGCCGGTAGCGACAGGTCGATATCCATCGCCAGAGCTTCGCGGTTGAAATCGTCGATGAGATTGAACAGGCGAAAACGGCGGCCATCCGCCAACTGGTCGTGCATGAAGTCCATTGACCAGCAGTGATTGATGGCCTCAGGCACAGCGAGCGGCTCGGGCTTCTCCCGCACGATACGCTTACGCGGCTTGATTCGCAGGTTCAGCTCCAGCTCACGGTAAATCCGGTAGACGCGCTTGTGATTCCAGCGGTAGCCCTTGACGTTGCGTAGGTACAGAAAGCACAGCCCGAAGCCCCAGTTGCGCTGGTTATGCGTGAGTCGAATCAGGTGATCGGCGATCTCAGCATTTTCTGCCGACAGCCGCGGCTGGTAGCGATAGCAGGTCGTACTAATGCCAAACGACAAACACGCCAGCGTGATGCTGACCTTGCCCGAACGCACCGCTTGCTGCGCCATCTCTCGCCGCCGAGATGGCTTCACCACTTTTTTGCCATGGCCTCCTGGATGATCTCAACCTTCAGGCGCTCTTCGGCGTACATCTTCTTGAGGCGGCGATTCTCTTCCTTCAGCTCGCGCAGCCGGGTCATCAATGAAGCGTCCATGTCGCCGAACTTGGCGCGCCATTTGTAGAAGGTCGCCGAGCTGATGCCGTGCTCGCGGCACAGCTCGGGAACCGGGCTGCCGACCTCGGCCTGCTTGAGGATGGCGATGATCTGGCTGTCCGAAAAACGCGATGTCTTCACGCAAAATTTCCTTGATCCGATTAGGAGAAAATTCTACTTCTGGCGTGCGCTTATTTCAGGGGGGATTACCGAGCCTTTATTGGGTGGGGATATCCGACATCCAAGTTCTTGCCTCTTCCGGCGTAGCTCCGGGGTACGCCACGAATGGGCGTCCATATTCCTTTGCGGCTTGCTCGGAGCAGTACCCCTACTCAGCCTATTGGCGGGGCAGGTGTTGGGGTAAGCGTGTTGGGTTGCTTCTTGAGCGACTGCGAAAGATGATTTGCCCACGAGGAGCAAAACCTTTCAATCGGTCTGCGCGGCAAGCGCGTAACGACTAAAGAGCATTAGCTAATCCCCTCTTGCCTGGTGAGTGTTAATCGTCGCCCCGAAATTCCGTGAAGAATCTTTTATGCGAGGGCGTGTAAGCGATTGCTTACAAGTGGTGTAAGTGATTACAGGGAAGGTTGGCCAGCAAGTAGCCTTATATGCTCGCCGATATTTTATAAGATATTGATTTATAATGTTTTATTTTTATGTTTTGTGTCAGGTTAGGCGCTTTTTAGCTATTTGATCTGGTTGCTGCTGACAGGGATATCGCTACTATCACACCTGTGTCTAGGGAATGATACGGGCTGACAAGGATGTTGGTTGGGAACATCGCGGGAAGCGATTCATCAGGACGATGAGTTGGGAAAAAAAGGGAGTAGGGACAAAAGAGTGGGCGGGTCATACCGCCCCTTTTTTTGCCTGCAGAAAAGTAATAGGCAAAAATGCAAAAGGCCCGCTCGTGCGGGCCTTTTGCATTCAAGTCTGCAGCAATCAGCGTTCCAGCTGTTCCAGCTTGTTTTTGATCCCATCCCATTCTTCGGCGTCGGGCAAGGCTTCTTTCTTCTCGGTAATATTGGGCCAGATTTCAGCCAGATCACAGTTCAGCGCGATAAATTCCTGCATGTCCTCAGGCACTTCATCTTCCGAGAAGATGGCCTGGGCTGGGCACTCGGGCTCGCAGAGTGCGCAGTCGATGCACTCGTCCGGGTGTATTACCAGGAAGTTCGGGCCTTCGTAGAAGCAGTCCACCGGACAGACTTCCACGCAGTCGGTGTATTTGCACTTGATGCAGTTGTCGGTGACGACGAAGGTCATTTCTAATTCTCTCCTCAGGCGGCAGGGGAGTCCTTGGATGAGTTGGACTCCTCGGCTCTGGAAATTATAGCTACGGCACCAGGCTAATAGGCCGCAGCATCCCAAAGCGCGCGCGATTCTACCAGCTTGCGCGGGCCGGCGTTAGATTCGCGTTTTCAGTGTATATAGCAGTTCTAGTGCACGACGCGGAGTTAGATCATCCGGATTGATCTTCGTCAATTCCTCGATCACTGGGTGCGGCATGCTGGCAAACAGATCGCTTTGCATCGGAATCGCAGGCTGGCCGGGTTCTGCGCGCGGCAGATCGTGGGGCAGGCTGGTGGTTTCCAGGCGGGCCAGATGCTGACGGGCGCGCAAAATTACATCGTTGGGCACGCCGGCTAGCTGCGCGACCGCCAAGCCATAGCTTTGACTCGCCGGGCCAGGCAGAACGTGGTGCAGAAAGACAATGCGTTCATTGTGCTCGGTAGCATTCAGGTGCACGTTAGCCACAACAGGCTCGCTTTCCGGTAGTACCGTCAGTTCGAAGTAGTGGGTGGCGAACAGTGTATAGGCGCGCAACTTGGCCAGGTGTTCGGCTGCCGCCCAGGCGAGTGACAGGCCGTCGAAGGTACTGGTGCCGCGCCCAACTTCGTCCATCAGTACCAGGCTGCGGTCGCTGGCGTTGTGCAGGATATTGGCGGTTTCACTCATCTCGACCATAAAAGTCGAACGGCCACCGGCGAGGTCATCGCTGGAGCCGATACGGGTGAAAATACGGTCCACCAGCGACAGCTCGCAACTGGCTGCCGGGACGAAGCTGCCGATATGCGCAAGTAGCACGATCAGCGCGGTTTGCCGCATATAAGTGGATTTACCACCCATGTTTGGCCCAGTAATGATCAACATCCGAGTTGCGTCGTCCAGCGTCAGATCGTTGGCGACGAAAGGTGTGGTCAGTACTTGCTCAACCACCGGATGACGCCCTTGGACGATGCGCATGCACGGCTCATCGACGAAGCGCGGACGGTTCAGATCGAGGTTCAGGGCGCGCTCGGCCAAGTCGCTTAGTACATCCAGTTCGGCCAGTGCGGTAGCGCTGTCCTGCAAGGGACCGAGGTGGCCGATCAGCCGTTCCAGCAACTCGTCATAAAGCATTTTCTCGCGGGCCAGGGCACGGCTTTTGGCTGATAGTGCTTTGTCTTCGAACTCTTTCAGCTCCGGCGTGATGTAGCGCTCGGCGCCTTTCAGTGTTTGTCGGCGAATGTAGTCGGCGGGCGCCTGCTCGGCCTGCTTACTCGGCAGCTCGATGAAGTAACCGT
>JBOICE010000484.1:0-4166 GCA_050739815.1 Pseudomonas sp.
CTGCTGGTGATCGGGTTGATCTTCTTGCTGGCCTGGCTGATGCGCCGGGTGCAGCAGAGTGGTCCGCGCGGGAATCAGGTCATCAAGTTGCTCGCCAGCCAAGCCCTGAGCCCGCGTGATCGTCTGGTGTTGGTGCAGGTAGGCAACGAGCAGATTCTGCTCGGGCTGAGCGCCGGGCGGATTACGCCTTTGCACGTGCTTAAGGAGCCGGTGCAGCTTCCAGATGGCGAGCAGGCTACGCCGGAGTTCGCCCAGCGTCTGATGGAACTGTTGGGTAAGGATCAGAAGGACAAGTCTTGATGAGTTCGTTGCGCATTTTGCTGGCACTGTTGTTTGCGCTGGCCGCGCCCCTGGCATTCGCTGCCGATGATCCGCTGTCGATTTCCGCGATTACGCTGTCGACCAATGCCGAAGGGCAGCAGGAGTATTCGGTAAGCCTGCAAATCCTGCTGATCATGACGGCGCTGAGCTTTATTCCGGCCTTCGTCATGCTGATGACCAGCTTCACCCGGATCATCATCGTTTTCTCCATCCTGCGTCAGGCCCTGGGCCTGCAACAGACACCCTCTAACCAGATCCTCATCGGTCTGGCACTGTTCTTGACCCTGTTCATCATGGCGCCGGTGTTCGACCAGATTAATCGCGATGCTCTGCAGCCCTATCTGAACGAGCAGTTGCCCGCTCAGGAGGCCATCAACAAGGCCGAGGTGCCGATCAAAAACTTCATGCTGGCGCAGACCCGCTCCTCCGATCTTGAGCTGTTCGTGCGTCTCTCCAAGCGCACCGATATCGCCAGCCCGGAGCAGGCGCCGCTGACTATTCTGGTTCCGGCGTTCGTCACCTCGGAGCTGAAGACCGCATTCCAGATCGGTTTCATGATCTTTATCCCGTTTCTGATCATCGATCTGGTGGTGGCCAGTATCTTGATGGCGATGGGCATGATGATGCTGTCGCCACTGATCATTTCGCTGCCGTTCAAGATCATGCTGTTCGTCTTGATTGACGGTTGGGCATTAATCATCGGCACCCTGGCCAGCAGTTTCGGTGGTGTCTAGGGCGAACGTGGAGTAGACGCATGACCCCCGAAATTGCCGTAGACCTGTTTCGCGAAGCGCTGTGGCTCACGGCCATGATGGTGGCGATATTGGTTGTGCCAAGCCTGATTGTCGGCTTGATAGTCGCCATGTTTCAGGCGGCCACGCAGATTAACGAGCAAACCCTGAGTTTCTTGCCGCGTCTGCTGGTGATGCTGGTGACTCTGATCTGGGCTGGCCCGTGGTTGATTCGAGAGTTCATGGAGTACATCCAGAACCTCTATAGCAATATCCCGCTGTTGATTGGCTAGCCCATGCTTGAGCTGAGCGATGCGCAGATCGGCGGTTGGGTCGGCAGTTTTCTTCTGCCGCTGTTTCGCATCGCCGCGCTGCTAATGACCATGCCCATCATCGGTACCCAACTGGTGCCGGTGCGCGTGCGCCTGTATTTATCCTTGGCGTTCTGTGTGGTGTTGATGCCGACGCTGCCGCCTATGCCTGAAGTCGATGCGATCAACCTGCGCTCATTCATGTTGATCGCGCAGGAAGTGCTGATCGGCGCTCTGCTGGGTTTTACCTTGCAGCTGTTTTTTCATGCCTTCGTGATTGCCGGGCAGATTGTCACCACGCAGATGGGCTTGGGTTTCGCCTCCACGCTCGACCCTACCAACGGTGTTTCGGTGGCGGTGATTGGCCAGTTCTACCTGATGCTGGTGACCCTGCTATTTCTTGCCATGAACGGCCATCTGGTGGTGTTCGAGGTGCTGGCCGAGAGCTTCGTGACCTTGCCTGTGGGCACAGGTCTGATGGTCGAGCATTACTGGGAGTTGGCCGGCCGGCTTAGTTGGGTGCTGGGTGCCAGCTTGTTACTGGTGCTGCCGGCGATTACGGCGCTGCTGGTAGTCAACATCGCTTTCGGCGTGATGACCCGAGCGGCGCCGCAGTTGAACATCTTTGCCATTGGCTTTCCGCTGACCTTGGTGTTGGGCCTGGTCATCGTCTGGATCGGCATGGCCGATATTCTCACCCAGTACCAGATGTTGGCCACTGAGGCCCTGCAGCTGTTACGCGAATTGGCGCAGGCGAAGTAAGCCATGGCCGAGAGCGAAAGCGGCGCGGACAAGAGTGAAGAACCCACCGACAAACGGCGCCGTGAGTCGCGGGAGAAGGGGCAGGTTGCCCGTTCCCGCGAGCTGAATACGCTCGCCATCATGCTGGCCGGGGGCGGCGGTCTGTTGGCCTATGGCGGCAGTCTGGGTGATTCGCTGCTCAAGATCATGCGCGCGAGCTTCGCCTTGCCGCGTGAGGCCTTGCTGGACGACCGGTCCATGGGGCTGTGGTTCATGTCCTCTGTGCAGACCTCATTGGAAGCCTTGCTGCCGCTGTTCGTGGTCTTGTTGGTGGCTTCTGTTCTTGGCCCGATTGCCCTCGGTGGCTGGCTCTTTTCGGCGCAGGCGCTGCAGCCAAAATTCAGTCGGATGAACCCCTGGGAAGGCCTCAAGCGGATGTTCTCGGCCAAGGCAGTGCTGGAACTGCTGAAGGCTTTGGCCAAGTTCACCATCATCCTGCTGGTTGCCTTGCTGGTACTCTCGTCCGATCGCGACGATCTGCTGGCTATGGCGCATGAACCGCTGGAGATGGCCATCCTGCACAGTGCTCAGGTGGTGGGCTGGAGTGCTATGTGGATGGCCTGTGGGTTGATCCTGATCGCTGCGGTGGATGTGCCTTTCCAGCTCTGGGATAACCGCCAGAAGCTGATGATGACCAAGCAGGAAGTGCGTGACGAATACAAGGACAGCGAGGGTAAACCCGAGGTCAAGCAGCGTATTCGTCAGATGCAGCGGGAGATGGCTGAGCGGCGCATGATGGCGGCCGTACCGCAAGCGGATGTGGTGATCACCAACCCGACGCACTTTGCCGTGGCGCTCAAGTATGACCCGAAGAAGGGTAACGCCCCGGTCTTGCTGGCCAAGGGGGGCGATTTCCTGGCGCTGAAGATCCGTGAGATCGCCCAGCAGCACAAGGTCATGGTGCTTGAGTCACCTGGCTTGGCGCGGGCGGTGTACCACTCCACGGAGTTGGATCAGGAGATTCCGGCCGGCCTGTACTTGGCGGTCGCTCAGGTACTGGCTTATGTCTACCAGCTCCGGCAGTTCCAGGCCGGCAAAGGCAAACGCCCTGGGCCATTACCGGATCTGCCAATTCCGCCGGACCTGCGGCGCGACGAGTAAAGCCCCTCTTTAGTTAGTGGTGCGCGTCTCACAAGCCGTGCAGACCCTAGTCGTAGCTCGTTCGAGCTTTTCCTCGGCGGCCCTGCGCAAGTTGGACGACTTCTTGCAAAAGCAGCGATGCAGGCGCAATGCGCGTCAAAAGATTGAATCGACTGGGGTAGGGATGTGGCAGTAGATCGCTCGCAAGTGATTGGCAACGTGCGCAGTAACCTCTCCGGTCTGCGTCAGGGCAATCTGGGCATACCGCTGATGCTGCTGGTCATGCTCGGCATGGTGATGCTGCCGATCCCGCCATTCCTGCTCGACGTGCTGTTTACCTTCAGCATCGCGTTGTCCATCGTCGTTCTGCTGGTCGCCATCTACGCTTTGCGCCCGCTGGACTTTGCGGTTTTCCCGACCATCCTGCTCGCCGCGACTTTGCTGCGCCTGGCCTTGAACGTGGCATCGACGCGGGTGGTTCTGCTGCATGGCCAAGATGGCCATGATGCGGCGGGGCAGGTGATCCAAGCTTTCGGTGAGGTGGTGATCGGCGGCAACTACGTGGTCGGTATCGTGGTGTTCGCCATCTTGATGATCATCAACTTCGTGGTGGTGACCAAGGGTGCCGGGCGGATTTCCGAGGTCAGTGCACGGTTCACCTTGGACGCCATGCCGGGCAAGCAGATGGCCATCGACGCCGACCTGAATGCGGGCTTGATCGAGCAGGCGGAGGCCAAGAGGCGCCGTACCGAAGTGGCCCAGGAGGCCGACTTCTACGGCTCCATGGACGGTGCCAGTAAGTTCGTCCGCGGTGATGCGGTCGCCGGTTTGCTGATTCTCTTCATCAACTTGATCGGCGGCATGGCCATCGGCATTTTTCAGCATGACCTGAGCCTGGGTGATGCCGGGCGGATTTATACCC
>JBOICE010000485.1:0-6487 GCA_050739815.1 Pseudomonas sp.
CGTGTCTAGTCCTGAAATAGGTTGACACTTTCACCCAAGCGCCCGATGCACCGCATCGGGCGTTTTGTATTGCCGGGCCAGGTGCGGTCGTTCGTTGTTATAGATCGCTACCGACTCCCGCACCATACGCCTCGCCTGCGCCAAATCGTGCGGTCGTTGGAGCAGTAATTCCAGCTTCAGGATGCCGTTGACCCGCTCGGCCAGGGAATTCTGGTAACAGTCGTAGCCATCGGTCATCGAGCACCCGATACCGTGTTTGGCATGCAGTTGCTGGTACAGCGCCGAGCAGTACTGGATACCGCGGTCCGAGTGATGCACCAGGGGTTGCCGGCTAATCCGCTGCTTCAGCGCCAGGCTCAAGGCCTGCGCCACCGAGTGGGCATGCAGGCTTTCATGCACGTGGCAACCCACGATCTTGCGCGAGTCAGCATCGGTGACCAGGCTCAGATAGGCCGTACTTTCCCGGGTTGGCAGATAGGTGATATCGGCGACCCAGAGCTGTTCCGGCGCTGTCGGCAAGACCTGCCCCGGTCCGGGCTTGAGCAAATTGGGAGGACGATGAAAGCGGTGATGGCTGTGCGTCGTCTTTTGATAGGCCCGCCTGGGCGCGACCAGCAGGCGCTGCTCACGCAACAGCCTGAACAAACGGTCCCGGCCCACCCGCAGCATCGCGAGTGGCTGCTCGTGCAGCAGGAAATGCAGCTTGCGCGTCCCCAGGCGAGGCTGGCGCAGGCGCACGCTCCACACGAAATCCGCCACCTGCCGGTCCTGCTGTGCCCGCCCATCCTCCGCCCAATTGCGCTGGTAGTAGGCCTGGCGACTCAGCCCGATGAACTGGCAAGCCCTGCTGACGCTCAGCCCTTGGACGTGCCTGTGCGTGAGGACTTGCCGGGACGCTTTTTTACGATGGAAACGCCGTAATCGTTCTTCAGCACCTCGACCACGGCCTCGAAGAACTGGGCTTTCTGGTTGACCAGCTCCAGCTGTTTCTCCAGCTCTTTGATGCGCTGCTCGGGCGTCAACGGCAACAACGGTGCGGACATGGTGGTGCTCCGGGCGGTTCGAAGGAAGGTGCCCTGGCTCCAAGCCTGTCGACCGTGCTTGCGTAACCACACCAGCACCGTGGATCGACCTTGGATGCCATAGCGCACCTGGGCCTCTTTGTAACTCATCTCGCCTTTTTCGACCTGGTCGACGACTGCCAGTTTAAAAGCCAGCGTGTAATCACGCTGACTACGTCTCACACCTTCCGCCATCGAGCTCTCCTGAAAATAAGGGCGAAGGTGTAAACCTTATTCAGGACGGGTCACCCCCAACAAAAAAGGCCGTATTGAGCGGCCTTTCTTGTTCTTGTTGGTTAAAGGCGGCGCCGCACAGGCAGCCGCTTAGACGAACCCGGCACAACACTTCTTGAACTTCAGCCCGCTTGCACAGGGGCAGGGATCATTACGCCCGGCCTTGAGGGGGACGGTGGAGTCGATGAAATACCAGCGGCCACTGTTCTGCACGAAGCCCGAATGCTCCCGGTGAGAGTGTTCGCCGCTGTTATCGTGCCAGCGGGCCGTGAAGGTAACGAAGGCATGTTCGGGCTTGCCGCCATGTACTTCGGCGCTTTCCACCTCGAGGCCGAGCCAGGTGCTTTGCGCGCTCCAGGCCTGCATGGCGGCGGTATCCAGTTCGGTCTGCTGCGCCGGCAGGGTGGTCGCTACCAGATAGTCGATCAGGCCCAGCACATAGGCGCTGTAGCGCGAACGCATGAGGGTCTCGGCGCTCGGTGCCGGCATGCCGGCGTGGTAACGCCCGCAGCATTCGTCCAAGTGGTTGCCACTGCCGCAGGGACAGGCTGGAGTCATGGGCTTACCACCAGTACTTGCCGAAGTTTTGCGGATTGGCCCAGAACTTGGCGTTCAGCCAGTCGGGCACTTGTTTGTACTCGCGTAGATCGTAGGTGAACAAGGTCAAAGTCTGTTCTGCGCGTTGGAAGCGTTCGCTGGCTTGCAGGGCGAGGGCGAAGAAATCAGTGTCTTGCCAGCCACAGGCGTTGAGGTCGACAAGCACTGCCAAGCGGCTGGCGTTGAGGTTGCGGATGCCGCCAAGCAATTCCAGGCCGGTGCGTTTGGGCAAGTGTTCCAGGCAGTCGGCGATCAGTGCCAGGTCAAAGCGCTGGGCTGCGAGGTCTGCTGGGAGTGGGCCGGCAGCCGCGTGGGCGAGCAGGCTATCCGGGTGCGCTTCTTGAAATGCCGCCAGTGCGGGCAGGTCGCTGGCACCGACTAGCAGTAAACGGTTCGGTGCATAGCGGTCAAGTAGGGCCGCCAGCGCTTGTTGCGGGGTGCGGGACGAAAAGCAGTCAGTCATCGAAAATCCTCGATCAAGTGTTAAGAGACTAGCTTGGTGCATCGATACGGCCTAGTCCTGGCGGATTTTAAAAGTGACGTCTTTACTTCCAGAGAGTCGGTTTGAGCCGATCCTATGAGGAGACTTTGCATATGAGCATCACAAGGACCGCATTACCCCTGATTTTGGTGACCAGCGTTTTGACCGGTTGCGCCGGCGTGCAAAAGAGCGATTGGCCAGTTTGCGCCGCAGTCGGGGGTGTGACTGGCGCCGGTTTGGGCGCCATCGAGAGCAGTACCTGGGCAGGCTGGGGCGCGTTGATTGGTGGCGGTACGGCCGCCGCCTATTGCTGGGTGCATGGCCAAGGTGAGGAGGTCGCTGTCGTGGAGGAGGTTCCTGCGCCGGCACCCGCTCCTGAGCCCGCCGCCGAACCGGTGCGCGTCGAGTTGGACGTGAAGTTCGACTTCGACAAGTCCAAAGTCAAAGAAGAAAGTTATGGCGACATCAAGAGCCTGGCCGACTTCATGACGCAATATCCGCAGACCACCACAGTGGTTGAAGGCCACACCGACTCCGTTGGTACTGACGCTTACAACCAAGGTCTGTCTGAGCGTCGTGCCAATGCCGTGCGCGATGTATTGGTCAACCAGTACAGCATCGACGGCAGCCGGGTATCGTCCGTAGGCTACGGCGAGTCGCGTCCGGTTGCCGACAACGCTACCAGTGCTGGCCGTGCCATCAACCGTCGGGTTGAGGCAGAGGTCGAAGCCCAGCCGTAAGCAGAGGCCCGCGTTTCGGCGAGGGCGGACTTCGGGTTCGCTCATGCGGCGTGCGGGCAGCCTGCATTATCATGGGCGTACGCCTTGTGCGCCGCAGTACGCGGGTCTTTACTCCTGAGTTACCGGTATTCGCCGGTGACTCAGGAGATTCCCACCATGAGAACGCTACTCTCACGGGTTGCGGTACCCCTTCTTCTGGTCAGCAGTGTTCTTTCTGGTTGCGTCTCAACTTCCAGTACGGGAGATGCGGTGGTGAACCAGAGGAACTGGCCCATTTGTAGTCTGATTGGCGGCTTGGCCGGTGGCGGCCTAGGCGCAATCGAAAGTTCAGCGTGGGCAGCCGGTGGTGCTGCGATTGGCGCGCTGACGGGTGGCTTGATCTGCTATGCACAAGACGGTGACGAAGATGCCGATGGCGTCTTTGACCGCCGTGATACCTGTCCGAATACTCCGCCCAATACTCCGGTTAATCCAAACGGTTGCCCACTCCCGCAGTATCCGGTTGCAGCACAAGAGCCGGCTCCAGCCGCGCAGGACGAGGTAATTGTTCTGAGTGATCTGGGCAATGTGCTGTTTGCTTTCGATTCAGCTGAGCTGACTGCGCAAGCCAAGGACTTGCTGGCGGATGTCAGTAATCGTTTGACCAGTGCCAATCTGATTAGCGTCAAGGTTGCCGGGCATACCGATAGTGTTGGTTCGGAGACCTACAACCAAGGCCTTTCCGAGCGCCGGGCGCAAAGTGTCGCGGACTTCCTGGTTAGTCAGGGCGTGCCGGCCAATAAGCTCACGACTGTCGGTTTTGGGGAAGGTCAGGCGGTGGCAGACAATGCGACTGAGGCAGGGCGCGCGCAAAATCGTCGGGTTGAGCTGCACGTCGATCGTTAGTGCTGGAGCGTCAAAACAAAGCGGGGGGCTCTAGGTAATGTCGTTTACCTAAGAGCAGAGACAGCCCTGTAAGTTGACGTTGAGCGCCAACTTACAGGGCTGTGCAGTTAGTCAACGTGTGACTGATCGGCATAGGGGCTAAGCCCCCCTATAGTTTTTCCCAAGGACGCTAGTCTCAGTAACCCCGAAGCAGTTAAGGTGCGGCAAAGCCATAAAATAATAAGCAGGGGGCAGAATGAAGTTGTTTCTGGTGCTGGGTAAGGTAGTGGCTGCGCTGTTTTGGTTGGTGGTACTGGTCGATCTATTGAGTCCTTTCGCAAAACCTTTCGACCTACTGCTGTATGTCGCTGGTGGGTTGATGTTGCTGACCCATCTGATCGAATTGAGTCTATTTAACTACCGCTTCCAAGATCGCCCGCAGCCTTGGCTGGATCGCTTGCAGGTATTGCTGTTCGGGGTCTTTCACCTGCTCGGCTTGCCGAAGCCGGCGCTGAAGAAGGAGGCTAAACATGCGTAGCCTCTGCTTGCTGGTGGCGTTGTGCAGTCCGTTGGTGCAGGCGGAAGCGCTGGTCAAGGTGGAGTCGAATTCACTGCTGCGGTTGCCGACCACAACCAGCGTGCTGTTGTTGGATCGGTTGGAAGTCGCCGATTACGGCACCTTGTTGATCCCCTCGAACCTGAATGAAGTCCGGGTCGGCGAATTGCGCTTGGGGCGTGACGCGCGCATCTCGATTGCGCCAAGTGCGCAGGCATTTCGCTTGGAGGTAGTACGTGCTGAGCTCGGCGTCGGCAGCCATATCAATGCACGTGGCGCCACAGGCAGCCAACAACAGCCGGCAACGGCAGGACGCAATCTGAGCGTCCGTCTGGAGCATGTCACTCTGGCTGAACTGACCTTGGATGCTCGTGGTGGCTTGGGTGCGTCGGGTTACCGTGGCTTGGATGGCGCCGATGGCGATTCGGCGGGTTGTGTCTGGGGCCAAGCCAGCCGTGGCTATGACGGTCAAAACGGTGGTAATGGCCAAAGTGGTGCGGCCGGTGGGCAGATCAGGCTGGAGGTGCCGGAGGCGTTCCCTGAGCAACTCTTGCATGTGCGCTTGGATGGCGGTGCCGGCGGTGTAGCGGGTGAAGCCGGTCGCGGCGGTGCGGGTGGCGCGGCCAAGGGGTGTTTGTTCTATCGCGCAGCCGCTGCTCGCGCAGGGCGCCCAGGCCAGCCAGGCCAGCCGGGGAGCATCGGTAATGCGGGCAGTTTCAACCTGGTGCGCTTCGCTCAGGAGCCCAGCGAGTAAGAGTTGTCAGAGCCGCTGGCTGTACCTATCGCCAGCAAGCGGCCCTGACACAGGGGCGTCATGGTTTGAATGCGGCGCTTAACTCAGAGGCTCGGGCGGGCGGCGGCAATCACCACCAGCGTCAAACCGAGTAGCAGGTTGAAGCCCACCAAGCGGCGAATACGGCCAAGTACCGCGCCACCGGCCGGCCAATCTTGCGCGGCCAGTGCGCGGCGAAGCTCCGGCAGTTGCAAGGCTTGCACGCGAATGAACAGCGCGACCATGGCGATGTACAACCCCATCATGATCTGCACATAACGCGGCGCCGCCTCGAATCCACCAAAGTGCAGATGCAGCATGCCGACTCCACTGATCGGCAACAGCAGCACCGCCAGCCAGACCCAAACAAAGAAACGCCGAAATACCTCGGCCCACAGTTTCAGCCGGGCAGGTGCTTCAAGCACGCTAACTGCGGCGGGGCGCAGAATCATCCAAGCGAAGAACATGCCACCGACCCAGATCAGGGCGGCTAACACATGCAGGGCGTAGACAAAAGCATAAGCGGTCATTCAGTAATCTCCGGTCGGCGGTTGGCGAAACGCGCGCTATCATAGCCGCCCGGTTAAACTACTGAAAATTTATCCAGCCTTTTGGCGCCCGCAGAATCCATGCTTAGTACTGAACTCAAGTCCCAGATCCAGGGCGCCTATTCCCGCTTTCTCGAAGCCAAGAGCCTCAAGCCGCGCTATGGCCAGCGTTTGATGATCGCTGAAATTGCCAAGGTGCTGGGGGCGATCACCGTCGATGACGAAGGCCGGCGTGACAGCGAGCCTGCTGTGGTTGCGGTTGAGGCAGGTACCGGTACCGGCAAGACCGTGGCCTATAGCCTGGCAACCATCCCAATTGCCAAAGCCGCGGGTAAACGGTTGGTGATCGCCACCGCCACGGTTGCCTTGCAAGAGCAGATCGTTTTCAAGGATCTGCCGGAAGTGATGCGCAACAGTGGGCTGAACTTCAGCTTTGCGCTGGCCAAAGGACGCGGGCGTTACCTGTGCCTGTCCAAACTCGACATGTTGTTGCAGGAAGGCGAGGCGCAGAGCGCGACTGCCCAGTTGTTCGCCGAAGAGGGCTTCAAGATCGAAGTGGATGAGGGCAGCCAAAAGCTCTTCACCCGAATGGTCGAAAGGCTCGCCGGGAACCAGTGGGACGGTGACCGCGACA
>JBOICE010000486.1:0-3716 GCA_050739815.1 Pseudomonas sp.
ATCACCGGTGCTGTAGCGCAGCGCCTGATCGCTGAAGTGCTTCGAGGCCGGATTGCCGCTCTGGCCGCCAGCGGTCACGGCGCTGGCGCGCACACTGTCACCGAACTCGACCACGGCCACGAAGCTGTTGCCGCTCGTGCCGTAGATCTTCTTGCTGCCGCGGTAGGGCCGCGCTCCGAACGAGGCCAGTGAGCCCCAGCGCGCCGATGTGAACGCGACCGGAATGCTCGGACCTGCGTCACTGAACGGGTGCACGATGTCGTTGGTCAGGCGCTGGAACCGGTTGACGTCGCCCCAGGGTGTTTTCCAGGTGCCGAAGTCAGTCGTGAGTTTGGTGCTGGCCGCATCGAGCGCCTCGAGTTTCCTCTGCGCGGGGAAGCGCTGGGCGAGGTATTCGTCATTGGTGAGGCCGGCGGCGCGCGCGTCGTTGTTGGAGAAATGTCTGGCCGCTTCATCCGCCCAGGCAATCGCAAGCGTAGTCGGAACCGATGATGCTGACCAGCGCAGATCCCAGCCGCGCAACACGTCGATCTGTTCCGACAGCCTGGCCTTCAACGGATTGCCGGCAGGCGTCTCATCGTAGGCACGCAGCAGTGATGGGATCAGATCCGTGAACGCGGTCAGGTAGCTGTCGTAGGCGGCGGCGCGCAGCCCTTCCAGCGTGAAGTCCTTGCGGCCTTGCAGCACGCGGATGGCGTGGATGCCGCGCGCATTTTCGCTGCCGTTGTCCACATAGGCGGTAAAGTCCGACTTCTTCTGGCTGTTCGGGCCGGCCGCAGACCAGGGGTAATTGTTCGTGTTGTACAGCCAGCCGGTCGCTGGATTCAGCAGGTGCGGGCTCTCATCGATGGAGAGCAGCGCACCCCACTCCGTGGCCGGATTGGAGCCGTCGACGGGCCGCGTCCAGTCGAACTTCGGATCGCGCTTCGGGATGAAGTTCGCATGGAAGTATGCGATGTTGCCTTCGGCGTCGGCGAAGATCGTGTTGTTCGATGAGTTGGTGTGCAGCTCCATGGTCTGGCGGAACTCGCGGTAGTTGCGCGCTTTGGTGCGTGTGTACGACTGCGTGAGCGCTTTCACGGGCTCCTGCATGAGCCGGATCGACACCCACTTGCCGTCCACGCTGCGCACTACCGGGCCGTGATGTGTGCGATAAACCGTGAATTCCCTGCGCGCCATGCCGCTCGCCGTTTTGTAGGGCACCGTGATCCGGCTCACCGTCACGGGTCGCTCTTCATTGCCGTAGCGGTACGAGTACTGGCTGCCTTTCTGTACGATCGTCTCCAGGTACTCGTCCATTTGGTCGACACTGCTCGATGTGTGCATCCAGCCCGCGCGTTCGTTGAAGCCCTGGTAGATGAAGAACTGGCCCCAGGTGAGTGCGCCGTACGCGTTCAATCCCTCTTCACTGACCATCTGCGCTTCCGCGCGGAAGAAGAACGAGGTGTGCGGATTGATCAGCAGCAGCGATCGCCTGGCAACGGTATTGGCCGGTGCGATCGCGATCCCGTTCGATCCCGACGGCTCCTTGAACCGAAGATCTTCGTGGTCCCGATTGCCTGCCTGCCCGTCTGCCCGCCTGCCCGCTGCACCGTAAAACGCTTCCAGCTGGGTCAGGTTTATCGACTCGATATCCCCGCCGATGCTGCCCTCGCTGAAGCTCAGTGCCATCCAGGGCTCGAAGCGCGTGATCACGCGCGGCTTCAATTCCGGATGTTTCGCCAGGTAGAAGTTCAGGCCATCGGCCCAGGCGTTCATCAGCGTCTTCAGCCACTCGGGACTCGCGTTGTACTTCGCCTTCATCGAGTCCGGGTGGATGAACAGCTTCATGCGCAGGTCGCGCCAGATCGCACCCTCGCCTTCAGCTTCGGCGAGCCGTCCCATGGCGTTGATGAAGTTGGTCTCGACGCGGTTGAAGTCGTCTTCGGCCTGGGCGTACATCAGGCCGAACACGACATCGGCGTCGGTCTTCCCGTAGACGTGCGGGATGCCCCAGTCGTCGCGGATGATGGTGACGTTCTGGGCCTGCCGTTCCCAGGCGGCCAGGTCACCACGTGGAGCCTGGGCCGAAAGCTGAGCGGCGCAGGCCGCTGTCAGGAAAAAAACCAGCGTCTTCATAAGAACAGTCCGTACTGAAGAGGATGTCGACATAATAATCAATTCCGGGACAGTGCGAAGGCCACGTACGTCCCGCCTGAGGGCGCTCCATTCTTGCCGCCGCCGCAGGCTATGACAATGAACTGCCTGCCGTCCACCACGTACAGCGAGGGAGTCGCATTGCCGGCAAAGGGCAGCTGCGTTTCCCAGAGCAGTTTGCCCGTGAGCTTGTCGTAGGCGCGGAACTTCTTGTCCCAGCTGGTTGTCCCTTCGATGCGTATTTGCGGAACGTGGCCAGCGCAGCGGCGTGTGCTTCGGGCGTGCGGCGGGTGAGCATGTCTTCGGTCAGGATCTGTCGTGCAAAGGGTGGTGGTGCCACGGGCAGCGGCTGCGTTTCCGCGGCCTTCTCACCTTCCAGCGTGGACGACGGCACGTTCCTGTACTCGATTCGGCCTTGCTTTCACAGGCCGATATTTCCAACCTTCTGCGTAACCTCGAGCGCCGCCCCGTCAGACCGGCGCTCCGTACGCCTCGCCAACGCGGAGCCTCTCGTGTCGCTGACCTCTGATTTTTTCGCAGGGCCTGTGGTTTTCGCCAAAGCCCGGTCGATCTGCCCGCCCAACAACATCGATGGTTACAAAGGCAAACAAGCCGAGACGCTGGACACGACCAATTACAAGGGCATCGGCCCGAATCCCGAATCACCTGTGAAATCCATCCGCTACGCACGGGTGATGCAGTCCATGCGCGTTGGCTACCTCGAGTTGTTCGATGACGTGCGCCCGGGCGGTGCGCGCGCCGAGGACCGCAACGATGAAGGTGCGGGCGTCATTCGCATGAAGGCAAAATTCGCTGACTTCGGCGAGGCCGAGCCCGCCTATTTTCTGCCCTGGGACGAAAGCGGCGCCATTATCCGACTGCGCATCCCGGCCAAGGGCGCGAACAATCCCGATCCGGACGTGTTCTTCACGGCCGCAATCAATGGCTGCAGCGTATTCATTCAGGGCGATCCGGACTCGCCCACCATCTATCACGCGGGTGGCAATACTGGCCGCAGTGACCACAATGACGCCGCGCGCTTCTGGCGCCAGGCACTGGCCAACCACTTGAAAGATTCAGACACGGCCCAGGCACGCGGCAAAATTGAAGGCGAGGTCAACAAGACGCACTATGTGAAAACGCCGGGCACGGCCCGTAACGCTACCACGCCTACGGCCGAAGGCTACGAAAAGGAACTCAAGTCGCTGCTCGACAAGAAAGGTTCGTTCCAGGTAACCATGGTCAATCCCTGGGGTTCCGTATTCGGTGTGCGCACCGGCAACAACTGGGAGTTCTATCTGCAGGAGAACGGCACCGTGGTGTGCAACTACGTGTCCAAGAAAACGGTGCGCACCGTCAGTTATGCCCGGCCCATGCGGCTGTCGAAGATTTATCCGGGTGGTACGTCCTGCATCGCGACCATGAGCCAGCTGGTTCCGGTCACGATTACTTGACAGTTCCGGCAGCAGGACGAGCACGACTACGACATCGATCACGATCACGACATTTCTCAGAACGCCGTGCTCGTGCTCGTCCATCAAGAACCGGCCGCCACGCCCGTTGCTGCCTCAGCACTGACT
>JBOICE010000487.1:0-2903 GCA_050739815.1 Pseudomonas sp.
CCCAACTCGATCACCCGGTTCAGCGGCAGGTTGAAGAACCGCAGGTTGCCGTTGGCATTCTTCAGCAGGAAAGCGAACAGCAACTCACGCCAGCGCGCCATGCCAATTCGCTTGGTCGAGATAACCGTCTCGCGACTGAGGAAATAGGTAGTGCGCATCGGGCTGAAGTCCAACCCCTCCAGATGGCAGAGCCTGAGGGCCGCCGGCACGTCCGGCTCGTCCATGAAGCCGAAGTGCAACACCACGCGATAAAAGCCCTCACCGTACGACTCGACCTCAAAGCGCCGCTCCGTCGGAATCCGCGGCTCGTCCTCGGCCACTACCGTCAGCAACACCACGGTTTCGTGCAGCACTTGATTGTGCAGGAGGTTATGCAACAAGGCGTGAGGCACGGCATCGGTGCGCGCCGTGAGGAACACCGCAGTGCCTTGCACCCGATGTGGCGGCTGCATACGAATGCTGCTGATGAAGATCGGCAGTGGCAAGGCGCTCTCGTCAAGACGCTCGACCAGTAGCTGACGGCCGCGCTTCCAGGTGGCCATCAGCATAAACAAGCCAATCCCTGCCACCACCGGAAACGCCCCGCCCTGCAGCACTTTCGGCAGGTTGGCGGCAAAAAACAGTCCATCGACCAAGAGAAAAGCCAGCAAAATCGGCACTGCCAGCACCGGCGGCCATTTCCACAGCAGCAACATCACCGACGCCAGCAGCAGGGTGTCGATCAGCATGGTACCGGTCACTGCCACCCCGTAGGCCGCGGCCAGCGCGCTGGAGGACTCGAAGCCTATGACCAAGAGCACCACACCGACCATCAGCGCCCAGTTCACCGCACCGATGTAGATCTGCCCCTGCTCATGGCTGGAGGTGTGCTGGATAAACATACGCGGTACATAGCCGAGCTGGATGGCCTGCCGCGTCAGCGAGAAGGCCCCGGAAATCACCGCCTGCGAGGCGATGATGGTGGCCAGGGTGGAGAGCCCGACCATCGGCAACAGCGCCCAACTCGGTGCCAATAGATAGAAGGGGTTGCGCGCCGCCTCGGGGTTCTCCAGCAGCAAGGCGCCCTGGCCGAAGTAGTTGAGGGCCAACCCCGGCAGCACCAGTACGAACCAGGCGCGCGCGATCGGCTTACGGCCGAAGTGCCCCATATCGGCGTACAGCGCCTCGGCGCCGGTCAGCGCCAACACCACCGCGCCGAGAATGGCCACGCCGATGCCCGGATGGGCGATAAAGAAATGCGCGCCCCAATAGGGGTTGAGCGCCTGCAACACCTCCGGGTGCTGCAAAATGCCCCGTACACCCAGCGCACCGAGCACCACGAACCAGAGCACCATCACCGGCCCGAACAGGATGCCGATCCGCGCCGTGCCGTGCTTCTGGATCAGAAACAGCGCCACCAGCACGATCAAGGACAGCGGCACCACCCAATGCTCGATCCCGTCAAAAGCCAGTTCCAGCCCCTCGACCGCCGACAGCACCGAGATCGCCGGGGTGATCATGCTGTCGCCATAGAACAGGGCCGCGCCAAACAGGCCCAGCACCACCAGCACATCCCTTAGTTTCGGATAAGCTCGGGCGGCGCGGTGCGCCAGGGCGGTGAGCGCCATGACCCCACCCTCGCCCTGGTTATCGGCACGCAGCATGAACAGCACGTACTTGAGCGACACCACCCAGATCAGCGACCAGAAGATCAGCGAAAGGATGCCCAGCACCCCATCGTGGTTGACCTGCACCCCGTAATGGCTGGAGAAGACCTCCTTGAGGGTATACAGCGGGCTGGTGCCGATATCGCCATAGACCACCCCCACGGCAGCGACCATCAGACCAATTGTCGATGACTTAGCCTGAGTTGTCGGTTCGCCAGCCGCCGCTGAAAGCGTCTTGGACATGCACTAAGCTCCTGAAATGGATCGCGGACGGTGGCGCCACACGCCTGTCCAGACTGGCCGGCTTTATACCTGATTATCCCGGCCCGAAGAAGCCGGCACGGCCCTCAAACAGCCGCCTTGAGCATAGCTAACCGGCATCTGCCAGACGGAGGCTGGTCAAGTCTGTGGCCTGCCGCTAGAATTGCGCACTTTTTGACCAGAGGCGCTCCAATAAGCGCCCGTCACAAACGCCTGAGGTTTGCCATGTCCACCGCCGCCACGCCGAAAGTCGGCTTCGTTTCCCTGGGTTGCCCTAACGTTAGTTGATCTATACAAATATCCCAGACACAAAAAAGGCCCGGTACCGCAGGAAACTCCCACGGCACCGGGCCTTTTTGTTATTACCCTTCCAGCCTTCTGCCCTCGCTATTGCTGCGGGAGCAGCCCCTCGACTACCCGCCGCGACACGCTAGTCAGCGCATCAAATGCCTGGCGCTGATCCGCATTAAGCACTCCGCGATCAAGGCCGGCAGCCACGGCCAGGGTCAGGCTGGCCTGCAACCGGACAGACGCGAGCAGATCATCAGGCAATGCCCGGCTGTCAGCCTGCAGCGTGCGCTCTAGCCGCGCGATGATCTCCGCATGCAGCGAGCGGCCCACCTCTTTCGCCGAGGACTCAAGCGCTGTCCGTAGAGCATCAGGCATCCGAAGGGGGTAAGGGGAGATTGCGTGCCGATCACTCATAAGCGCTTCCGCTGTTGGATTGTGCAATCCACAAATCGTGTAAGCGGGAAGTATGAGGGGCGGAGTCCTTTGGACTCAATGAGTCCACTTGACACCACAAAGAGCCTGGAATCAATATGATTCCACGCCCACACGCCAATCGAGAGGGAGCCCATGCAGACTCCAAAACGGATCGTGCCTTATCCATTGCGACTGGCTGAACCAATTCGGACGGCGGCAGCGGAGGAAGCGCGCAAAAATCATCGCAGCCTCAATGCCGAGCTAGGGCTACTGATCGAGGAGGCGCTGATG
>JBOICE010000488.1:0-9534 GCA_050739815.1 Pseudomonas sp.
AAAGGCGGCGTCCAGAGCGTCGAGTTCGGCCGAGGTCTGGATATGCGGCAGGCGCATCATGGTGGCGATGCCGCCGAAACGGGGCATTTCGTTACCGCCCAGGGGCTGATGAAGGATCTTGTCCACGGGGTGGCCTCAGGGTTGTTGTGGTTGTAGGAGTTGGGCGGATTCTGCGCAGAGCGGCTTGTAGGACAAATCGCTGGCGGCAAATATTTAGTTCAAAGTTTTCTAAACTAACGGGCGGCGGGTAGACTCGCGCCTCTCTCCCCAATCCGCCCCGTAATCGGGGAGGGACGTGCAAGCCGGAGCCTCTATGTCCACCGTCCTACCCGACCTGAAACTGCTGCGGATCTTCGTCAGCGTGGTGCGCCACCAGGGCTTCGCGGCGGCGCAGCAGGAGCTGAACCTGTCGACCTCGGCGATCAGCACCTATATGAGCCAGTTGGAGGGCCAACTCGGCCTCAGCCTTTGCCACCGCGGCCGTGGTGGTTTCAGCCTGAGCAGTAAGGGCGAGCTGTTCTTTCAGGAAACCTTGCGTCTGTTCGGCGAGATGGAAGGTTTCGAGCGCTATGCGGCGGCGCTCAAGGGCGAGTTACGCGGCACGCTCAACCTGGGCGTGATCGACTCGACGGTCAGCGACCGGGCCTTGCCTTTCGCCGAGGCCATCGGGGCCTACAGCGAGGAGCACCCGGCGGTGCACCTGCATCTATCGGTGCTGAGCCCTTACGAGTTGCAGTTAGGGGTTTTGGACAACCGCCTGGACCTGGCCATCGGGGCCTTCTCGACACGGATGAATGGTCTGGTTTATCAGCCGCTGTATCGTGAGCAACATTGGCTGTATTGCAGTGACCGCCACTCTTTATTTGCCGAGCGGCGGATTCCGGCCGAGCTGATCACCCAGCAACGCATGGTCGGGCGCGGCTATTGGAGCCAGGCAGAGCTGGCGCGGCACGGCTTCAAACACAGCGCCGCGACGGTGGAGAGCATGGAGGCGCAGTTGATTCTGGTGCTGTCCGGCGCTTACATCGGCTATCTGCCCGAGCATTACGCGCAGTCCTGGGTCGATGAAGGCCGCCTGCGCCCCTTGCTGCCGACGACTTTCGGTTATCAGGCGCCGTTCTCGCTGACGCTGCGCCGCGGGCGTTCGCGCGAGCCCTTGATCCAGACTTTCCGCGACCTGCTCAAGGCCCAACTGAATCTGCGTTGAGGGCGAACAATCGGGGCAAGTACGTTAGCGCCGGCAAGGGTGGCGGGCTGTTATTGCTGTGCTAGACCTGACAGCCATGGGCAGGGCTGCCCAGGCTGTCTCTGGCCTGGAGGCCTTTGTGGCACACTGTGCGCCGAGGAGAGCCCTGCATGCCCCGTCCGCAATGTCCCCGCTGTTCACGCCCTGTCAGCCATTGTCTATGCCCGCTGATTCCTGCTCTGGAGAGCCGCACTCGCGTGCTGATCCTGCAGCATCCGAGTGAAGTCAAACATGCCTTGAATACGGCGCGGCTGGCGGCGTTAGGCTTGACCAATGCCGAGCTGGTGGTGGGGGAAGTGTTCCCCGATTTGGCCGGTCTGCTTGAGCGGCCTGGCTATCAAACCTGCCTGTTGTTCCCTGGCGAGCACACACAGCCGCTGAACGAATCCCCCTCTGTGCGTGCGGGGGTGCCGTTACTGCTGGTGGTGCCGGATGGCACCTGGCGCAAAGCCAATAAACTGCTGCACCTCAATCCAGCCTTAGCGGCTCTGCCACGGGTGATGCTGCCGGCGGGCTCGGTCTCACGCTACCGTTTGCGCAAAGCCCCGATGGCCGGTGCTTTGTCGACTCTTGAGGCGATAGTGCAGGCGCTGGAGATCATCGAGGCACCGGCTAGTTTCGCGGATTTGTTGCGGCCGTTCGAGGTGTTGATCGAAGGGCAGATTGAAGCGATGGGGGAAGAGACCTTCAGGCGTAATCATGGCGCGGGTAGCGTTGGGTAGCAAAACCCGGCTAATACCCCGCTGGGTTTCGCCAAAAGCGCCTCTACCCAGCCTACAGATGCCGCCGAAAGGTAAAATGGATCAGCGTTCGCGCATGGCCTCGGAGCGGGCTTTGAGTACTGGCTTGAGCAGGTAGTCCAGCACGCTTTTCTCACCGGTGATGATGCCGACGTTGGCGATCATGCCGGGGATGATCAGCAGGGGATGATCATCCTTGCCCAGATGATTCTTATCGGTACGCACCTGGATCAGGTAGAAGCTGTTGCCCTTGTCGTCGGTCACGGTATCGGCGCTGATCAGTTCCAGCTTGGCCTTCAGCCCGCCATAGATGGTGTAGTCATAGGCGGTGAACTTGACCATGGCGCTCTGGCCTGGATGGAGAAATGCCACGTCTTGCGGGCGCACGCGGGCCTCGATCAGCAGGTTGTCTTCCAGGGGGACGATTTCCAACATGTCGCTGCCGGGCTGCACCACGCCGCCGATGGTGTTGATCTTCAGCTGTTTGATGATGCCGTGGACCGGGGAGAGGACAGTCGTACGGCTGACCCGGTCCTGAATCGCGACGCTGGTGGCGGTGATCTTTTGCAGCTCGGTGCGTTTTTCATTGAGCTCTTTGGCGGCGTCGGAACGAAACGCCAGCTCCGACTCCTCGACCTTGCTTTTGATTTCATTGATGGCCGCCTCGGCGCGGGGAATAGCCAGAGTCGTGGCGTCCATCGACCCACGTATCTCGACTGCACTACGACGCAGCCGGAGGATTTCCACCGGGGAGATGGCGCCAGTGGCAACCAGGGGTTCGGACATGTTCAGCTCCTGCTGGAGCAGGCCCAGGCTCGATCGGTACTGCTGCTGTTTGGAGCGGAATTCAGCCAGCTCCTGGGTCTTTTGCCGCAATTGCTCGCCAAGCGTGCGTTGTTCGCTGTCCAGGCGTCTTTGCCGCGAGCTGTACAGGGCCATTTCGTCTTCGGCGAGTTGTGGCGCGTTGCGGGTGATTTCCTCTGACAGAGCAATCGGCCGGCCCTCAGCCTCGGCGGCCAAGCGCTCGACACGAGCAACCAGGGCCAGGCGGTCGGCCTCGGTTTCACCTTTGTTGGAGAGGAAACGGGTGTCGTCCAGCCGCATCAGCTTGTCGCCCTTGTTCACCACTTGCCCTTCACGGACGAAGATCTCCGTGACGATCCCACCTTCGAGGTTTTGGATGACCTGCACTTTGCTGGAGGGTATGGCTTTACCTTCGCCGTTCGTCACTTCGTCGAGCACGGCGAAATTGGCCCAGACTAGTGCGGTCAGGAGGAGGGCGCTGATCACCCAGAGCGTCGCCCGTGACAGCCACGGCGAGTCCTCCAGCGCGGCACCGTCCACTTCCGGCATGAACTCGGTGTCCTGCTTCTGTCGGCGCAGGCTGGTGAAATAACCGCGAATCGATTGAGTGAGTGCCATGCGCTGTTCGCTACCTTTATGAGGGCCCTACACGGCTGCCGGGCCAACGCGGCCTTTGCGCAAGGCTTCGATCACAGCCTCTTTCGGGCCGTCGGCGACGATATGGCCGTTGTCCAGCACGATCAGTCGATCCACCAGGCTGAGCATGGAAGAGCGGTGGGTGATCAGTAGCAGCGTCTTGCCCTGAACCCAGGTTTGCAGGCGGTTACGGAGGATTTCCTCGCTGGTGTTGTCCATTGCGCTGGTCGGCTCGTCCAGCAGCAGAATCGGTGGGTCGAGCAGCAAGGCGCGGGCGAGCAGCACGGCTTGGCGTTGGCCACCGGAGAGCAGTTGGCCACGCTCACCAACCGGGCGGTCGAAACCTTGCGGATGTTGCCGGGCCAGCTCAGTGACTCCAGTCATTTCGGCGACTTCGAGCATGCGCTCGTCGCTGACATAGTGGGCGCCGAGGGTCAGGTTTTCGCGCAGGCTGCCAGAGAGTAGCGGCAGGTCATGGGCCACGTAGCCAATCTGATGGCGCAGGTCGGCCACGTCGAGCTGGCGCAAGTCGAGGCCATCCAATAACAGTTGGCCTTCATCCGGGGCATAAAATCCCATCACTAGCCGCGCCAGAGTGCTTTTTCCTGAGCCGCTGCGGCCGATGATGCCGATGCGCTCGCCTGCCGTCACGTGCAGGCTGACATTGGCCAGTGCCGGAGTGCTTTGCCCTGGGTAGCGGAAACTCACCTGGCACAGATCCAGCGCACCTTTGAGGTGGGTGCGCTCCAGTGGCCGTTGTTTGGCCTGGCGCTCTTGGGGCAGGGCCATCAGCGCGTCGGTGCTTTTCATGGTGATTTGCGCTTGTTGGTAGCGGGTGATCAGCCCGGCTATCTGTCCAAGCGGGGCCATGACCCGGCTACCCAGCATGTATGACGCAACCAGGGCGCCGACACTCAGGTTGCCGGCAATGATGCTGTAGACGCCGGCGACAATGGTGGCCATGCCGGAGAATTGCTGGAGGAACAGGGTGCCGTTGGTGGCCAGTGCGCTGAGGTGGCGCGCGTGTGCATCGAGGCGGGTCAGCGCGCCATGGGTGGTCTCCCATTTGTGCTGACGTTCACTCTCGGCACTGCAGGCTTTCAGTGTTTCCAGGCCGCCGAGTGTTTCGATCAATAGGGCTTGGCGCTCGGCGCCCAGAGCCAGGCTCTTCTGCACGGTGTCACGCAAACGCGACTGAATGATGAAGGCGAAGAGAATAGTGATCGGGAACGCCAAGAGTGGAATCACCACGATCCAGCCACCGAGCAAGCCGATCACCACAATCATCAGCAGCGCAAAAGGCAGGTCGATGATGCTAGTCAGGGTCACTGCGGTGAGAAATTCACGCAGGCCCTGGAAGTCATGAATGTTCTGGGCAAAAGCGCCGACGCTGGCGGGGCGGGCCTTCATCGACATGCCGGTGATGCGTTCGAACAGCGTGGCGGAGAGCACGACGTCGGTTTTTTTTCCGGCAACATCCAGCAGGTGGGCGCGCAGCACGCGTAACAGCAGTTCGAACACGGTGCCAAGCAGCAGCCCGATGGAGAGTACCCAAAGCGTCGATGTGGCTTGGTTGGGAACGACACGGTCATAGGTCTGCATGACAAACAGTGGCACCATCAGGCCCAGCAGGTTGATCAGCAAACTGGCCAGGATCGCGTCGGCGTACAGCCAGCGCGAAAGCTTGAGGGTATCGCGGAACCAGGCTTCGACCCGCGGCACCAACGGAGTACGCAGGTCTTCCAGTTCATGCCGTGGCCGGGCGAACAAGGCCTGGCCACTGTACTCGGTGGCCAGTGCTTCGCGGCTGACCCACTGCTCGCCGCCTTCCGCTTCGCAGGGCAGAATCAGTGCTTGATTCTTTGCCCCCCACTGGCGCAGAACTGCGCTGCGGCCGTTTTTCAACAGCAGCAGAACAGGCAGATTGAGTGTTGAAATGGCGCCCAGTTCGCGACGCAATAGCCGGCCTTGCAAGCCCGCCCGCGCTGCGGCCCTGGGCAGGAGGTCGGCGCTCAGCCGTTGCTCAGGCATGGGTAAACCTGCACTCAGGCTGCCACGGCTAGCAGAGCAGTTGTGCAGGTTGCAAAGAATCAACAAACCATCTAACAACGGATCATCGTGGCTAAGCCGCGGATCTCCGGATAGCCCTGTCCGCTCCATGGTTGTCACGCTTCACTACTCCTAAGCCGGTACTACTTCGTTAGCCGGAACGGCTCCATGCTCGGTGTTCATTCATCTTGGCTATGTCCCCGTTAAATGTGAGTCGGGTTGCTGCTCTTCGAAGAAGCGGCCATGCCCGCGATATGCGATTGCGCGGGCATGACTCGCGTCTGTTTCCCAATACGCGCCTTGCAACAGCTGACTCAGACATAACCTGCATTTTTGCTGCTACTTCATTTCCGGTAGCTGTGCCTCGCTCTGCACTTCGTTCAGAGCAGTCGCTTCAGCCGGAAGCACAGTGCCCTGGCTACGGAGCAACTCGCCGATGGCCGACATCAACCGATACATGGCGAACTCTTCGGTGTAACGCACCTCGGTATAGCGGCGGTTGGCAGTGAACAATTCGTTCTCGCTATCCAGCAGGTCGAGCAGGGTGCGCTGCCCTAGGCCGAACTGTTGCTGGTAGGCCTCGCGAACCCGCGCGGTGTAGTCCGCATAGTTGCGGGCTATTGGGGTTTGCAGGCGGGCATTTTCCATCGCGTTCCAGGCCAGCGAGATGTTTTCGTTGATGACCCGCAGCGCATTGTTGCGAATATCCATCGACTGATTGACCTGGTAGGCAGAGGACTGCAAACGCGCCTTGTCGCGCATACCGTTAAACAGGTTGTAGTTCATCACCAACCCGGCGCGCCAAGAGTTGTCGTGGCCTTCCTCACCTTGAGTGTTGTTATTGGCGGTAGTCGCTACCTCTGCATCGAAGCGTGGATAGAACGGCGACTTGGCCACTTCATATTGCTTCTCGGCAGCTATCACGTCGGATTGCGCAGACTTCAGGAAAGGGTTGTTCGCCATCACTGCCAGTCGCGCGGCACCCAGGTCGGCGGGTACTTGGCCCTTGATCGTGGCGGGCGACTCCAGCTCATCCGGCATACGCCCGACGGCACTGAAGAAGCTGGACTCGGCATCGGCCAGGTTGACCTCTTCGGTGTAGAGATTGTTTTCTGCCAGGGCCAGACGTGCGTTGGACTGGTCAAGGTCAGCCGTGCTGCCCACACCGCGCTGGCTGCGCAGGCTGATCTGATCACCGATGCGTTGGTGCGCCTGCAGGTTGTTCTTGGCCAGTACGACCATTTCCCGACGTTTCAGTACATCCAGGTAAACCTCGACGGTGCGCAACGCCAGGCTTTCCGAGGTGCCCTGAACGAAATAAGCCCGCGAGTTCACTACGGCTTTGGTGCGCGCGACTTCGTTTGGGGTGTTGAAGCCGTCGAATAGCATTTGCCGCAAGCGCAACTCGGACGTGCCATACGTCAACGTTTCCTTGTTGTGGCCTGTCAGCCCGCGGGTAGTTGGGTTATCGGAGTTCTCGCGGCCATAACCCGCGAGTGCGTCGACAGTCGGGAGATAGCCTCCTTTCGCAAACTTTACATCTTCATCCGTGGAGAGCCGGTCGTTCATGCTGGCCTGAATCTCTGGATGAGTATCCACCGTGCTCTGAATTGCCTGTGACAGCGTCATCGCTTGAGTTTGGGCGCATGTCATAGCCAATAGCATGCTGCTCCACAGGGGGGTCAAAACGCGCATGAGGTGCTTCTCCCTATTTAGATGCTTTATTCCTAGCGCCAATAACTTGGCTAGTCTGCCCGTTAAACCGTTTCAGGCTTGTTACATCAGAGCTAAGAACATCTTTTGGGGGGAGCTAAGAAAAATTCCTCACAAGGGTTATGTCGAAAGAATCTTATGCACTCCGTCAAAACGAGCACATTGTTTTGCCTAAGAGCCACAGTATTAGCGGTTGGTGGGTTTTTCTGTGGCGAAAACGGACGGTCAAATACAGTTTCGAGCGTAAGGGATGGGGATGTATCTGATGGAGTCGTACGATGCTGGCTAGGGCGATATATTTTTGACGTCATGGCTTTTTGATGTTGCTGCATCGTTCCATTTCTCAGTTGGTTTCTTCGCACTCCCTCGATTTTGAAAGGTTTTGACCCTTTTGAAATTACGTGTCGACGGTTGTCGGCAGCTGTAGTGAGGAAGGAATCATGGCTACTTTAATCGGTGTCGTCAGTCAGGTTGTCGGCGAGGTCTACGCGGTAGCCAGCGATGGAACGCGCCGAGCTCTTAGCGAGGGAGACCGTGTTTTTGCTGGCGAGCAATTGGTTACTGGCGCGGCAGGCGCCGTCGCGGTTAGCCTGTCTAACGGTCAGGAGCTGACTCTAGGTCGCGATAGCAGTCTTGCGCTCGACACGCAGATGATCGCCGGCCATGACTCCCCGACGCATGACGAAGCAGCCCCGCCAACAGCTCCCAGCGATCAACAGCTTACCGACGTAGAAAAACTGCAGGCCGCCATTGAGTCGGGCGTCGACCCGACCCAAGCGGCAGAAGCCACTGCGGCAGGCCCAGGAGGTGCAGGTAGTGCGGGTGGCGGCCACTCCTTTGTGTTGCTGAGCGAAACCGCTGGCGCGCTCGATCCGGTCATTGGCTTCCCCACCGCCGGTTTCAATACGGGGCCCGAATTCCCTGATCCTGAGCCGGTTGCGGCGACGGAGTCTGCCCCTTTGCCTGAGAACAATGTGCCTGTGATTACGGTCGATCCGGGCAACGAGGGTGGCAATGACCAGGCCTTGGAAGCAGATTTGGCCGCCGGCTCGAACTCCACCAACGACGGCGAGTTCGCCACCGGTACCATCATCCTCAGCGATGCCGACGGCCTCGACGACCTGCAGAGCGTCACCATCAACGGCACCACCGTGGCGCTGGGCAGCCTGGTCGGCAGCGTATTCGCCGGCACTAACGGCACCTTGACCATCACCGCCTACGACAGCCTGACCGGGGTGGCCAGTTACAGCTACCAATTGACCAGCCCGACCACCGACGGCCCCGGGATCGAGACCGACGTCTTCAGCCTGACGGTCTCCGACGGCACGGCCTCGTCGCTCCCGGCGAGCATCGTCATCGAGATCGTCGACGATGTGCCGAACGCCGTGGACGACAGCAACAGCGTCGCCGAAGGCGCGGTCGCCGCGATCAGCGGCGAGGTGCTGGGCAATGACGTGACGGGTGCCGACACCCCGACCAGCTTCGTGGCTTGGGGCAGCACCGCGGCCAGCTTCGGCACTTTTACCGACACCGGCAACGGCACCTACAGCTACAGCCTGGACAATGCCAACCCGGCGGTGCAGGCCCTGGACAGTGGTCAAAGCCTGACCGAGACCTTCACCTACACGATGCAGGACGCCGACGGCGACCTCGACACCGCGACCCTGACCATCACCATTAACGGCAGCAACGATACGCCGCAGATCACGGTCGATCCGGGCAACGAGGGCGGCAACGACCAGGTCTTCGAAGCCGGTCTATCGAGTGGCTCGAACGCGGCTGCCAACAGCGAATTCGCCAGCGGTACCTTCAGCCTGAGCGACGCCGACGGCCTGGATGATTTGCAGAGCGTCACTATCAACGGCGTTACCGTGGCGCTGAGCAGCCTGGTCGGCAGCGTGTTCGCCGGCAGCAACGGCAGCTTGACGGTTACCGCCTACGACAGCCTGACCGGGGTGGCCAGTTACAGCTATGAACTGACCAGCCCGACCACCGACGGCCTTGACGTCGAAACTGACAGCTTTAGCCTGAGCACCTCGGACGGCAGCGCCTCCTCGGCTCCGGTCAGTCTGGTTATCGAGATAGTTGATGATGCGCCGAGTGCCCAGGACGATGGCATAAGCGTCGCTCAAGGTGGGCTCAGCGTGCTCATCGGCAATGTGTTAGGCAACGACCAAACGGGTGCCGATACCCCGGCCAGCTTCGTCGCTTGGAACAACACTGCGGCCAACTTCGGTACCTTCAACGACACCGGTGGCGGCACTGGTACTTACGATCCGGACAACCTAAACCTGCTGGTGGAGGCCCTGGACGACGGTGAAAGCCTGAGCGAAACCTTTACTTACA
>JBOICE010000489.1:0-18170 GCA_050739815.1 Pseudomonas sp.
GTGGCCATTTCGATGATGACATCGGTGTCTGGATTCAGACCGGTCATTTCCAGATCGATCCAGATCAAATTCTGCGGGTTTTGCATAATGGGGCTCCTCAGCTTAGCTGCGCAGTTTAGCCTAGGGCGTTACATCTAGCGGAACGAGTTGTAAGCCATGGGCAAGGCAATCGCCATACCCTCTGCGAACTTAAGCCCGTAGGCCGCGTGCTAAACTCGCCGCCGACTGACTCATTCTCTGCCTTATTATTCGTTGTTTTATTTTTCGGAAGCCCCATGGCCAAACGCCAGCTCAACCGTCGCCAAAACTGGCGCATCGAGAAGATTCAGGGTGAGCGCGCCGCGCGCGCCGCCAAACGCGAGTCGCAAACCCTGGACGCGCTGGAAGGCGGCGACCTTGGCCCCGAGCAGATCGGCCTGGTGATCGCCCACTTCGGCGTGCAGGTCGAGGTCGAGGCTCAGGACGGCGAACTGGCCGGCCAGGTTTTTCGCTGCCACCTGAGGGCGAACCTGCCCACCCTGGTCACTGGCGACCAGGTGGTCTGGCGCGCGGGTAATCAGGGAATCGGGGTGATCGTTGCGCAATTGCCGCGCAACACCGAATTATGCCGCCCGGACAGCCGCGGCCAATTGAAACCGGTGGCGGCCAACGTCGACCTGATCGTCATCGTCTTCGCCCCGCTGCCCGAGCCGCACGCCAACCTCATCGACCGCTACCTGGTCGCTGCCGAACATGCGGGCATTCGACCACTGTTGCTGTTGAATAAAGCCGACCTGATCGACGAGAAGAACGCCGTGGCGCTGAATGCCCTACTCGGCGTCTATCGCCAGCTGGGCTATCCACTGCTAGAGGCTTCCGCCCACCACGGCGGCGGCATGGAACAGCTACAGGCTCTGCTGGACGGGCATGTCAGCGTATTCGTGGGCCAATCCGGCGTCGGCAAGTCATCGCTGGTCAACAGCCTGTTACCTGAGGTCGACACCCGCGTCGGCCCACTGTCGGAACTCACCGGCAAAGGCACGCACACCACCACTACCGCCCGCCTGTTTCACTTCCCTGGCGGCGGCGAACTCATCGACTCACCCGGTATCCGCGAGTTCGGCTTGGTGCATGTCAGCCGGGATGATGTCGAAGCGGGCTTTATCGAGTTCCACGACCTGCTCGGCCACTGCCGTTTCCGCGACTGCAAACATGATCGCGAGCCCGGCTGCGCGCTGCTTCAAGCACTGGAAGATGGCCGCATCCAGCCGCAACGGATGGCCAGCTACCGGCACATCCTCGCCAGCCTGCCAGAGACGGAATACTGAAATCAAAAGGCCGCGTTCAATCGCGGCCTTTTAGCTTCCAACAACTCATTGCCCGCCGGGCTCGTCGAACTTGAGCGCGCCATCTTCGAAGATATTCAGCTTCTCACGCAGCTGTGGCGATTGCAGCGGCGCGCCCGCTTCTGCCGGCGCAGCAGGTGCGGGCGCGCCCTCGGCCGGAACAACCGGGGCCGCATCCGGCCCTTGCGCGGCGTCCTTCGGCTCCGCATCCTGCTCGCCCTCAATCGCGCGCTGCGCCTTCTTGGTCAGAACGATGATATCGATCCGTCGATTGACCGGGTTCAGCGGATCCTTGCGGTCGAACAGCGCCGAGGAGGCATAACCGACTACCCGCGCCACCTGCTCATTCGGATAACCGCCCGCGACCAGGGTGCGCCGCGCCGCATTGGCCCGCTCGGCCGACAGCTCCCAGTTGCCAAAATCGCCACGCCCAACGAAGGGCTTGGCGTCCGTGTGCCCGCTGACGCTGATCTTGTTCGGCACCGCCTTGATGGTGTCGGACATGGCCAGCAGAATATCTTCGAAATAGGGCTGCAAACGCGCACTGCCGAGATCGAACATGGGCCGGTTCGCCGCATCCATGATCTGGATGCGCAGGCCGTCCTGGGTGATCTCGAACAGAATTTGGTCCTTGAAGCGCTGGAGCTGCGGGTTTTCATTGACCTTGTTCTGCAACTCCTGCAGCAGCAACTCCAATCGCTCGCGCTCGATCTGCTCCGCCAGCGTCTCGACTCGTGCTGCATCGACCGGCTCGACATCAGCCTGGCTGTCATCGACCGCCTGCGCGTCCTTGGCCACCGGATTGAGGGTCTTGTCCGGCGCGGGGGTCGGTGTACCACCGAGATCGATGACATAGGGGCTGGCACTTTCGGTAAAACCGACGGGGTCTTGGAAATAACCCGAGATGGCTTTCTTCTGTTCAGGCGTGGCCGAGGACAGCAGCCAGAGCACCAGGAAGAACGCCATCATCGCCGTCGCGAAGTCGGCGAAGGCGATCTTCCATGAGCCGCCATGATGCCCCGCGGCGTAGCGCTTGACGCGTTTGACGATGATTGGCTGGTTGTTATCCATGACTCAGCGACCGCGGATCGCTTGCTCCAGCTCGCTGAAACTCGGCCGGTGTGAGTGGAACAACACCTTGCGGCCAAACTCTACCGCCAGTGACGGCGGCATGCCCGAGGCCGAAGCTACCAGACAGGCCTTGATCGCCTCGAACACGTTCAGCTCTTCCTTGGCATCGTGCTCCAGGGCATTCGCCAATGGCCCGAAGAAGCCATATGCCGCGAGAATACCGAGGAAGGTCCCGACCAATGCCGCCCCCACATGCTGGCCCAGGGCGGATTGCTCGACTTCGCCGAGCAAGGCCATGGTCACCACGATCCCCAGTACCGCGGCGACGATACCGAAGCCCGGCAGGGCATCGGCGACCCGCGTCACGGCATGCGAAGGATGATCCAGATCCTCCTTGAGGCTCACCAGCTCCATGTCGAACAGGCCTTCCAGTTCGTGCGGCGCCATATTGCCGGAGGACATGATGCGCAGGTAATCGCAGACGTAAGCGGTCATCCGCTCATCATTCAGCACGGACGGATACTTGCTGAAAATGGTACTGGCGCCGGGATCCTCGACATCCGCCTCGATGGCCATCATCCCTTCACGGCGGCTCTTGTTGAGAATCTCATAGAGCATGCCCAGCACTTCCAAGTAGAAAGCATGGGTGAAGCGCGAGCTGAACATCTTCAGCGACTTCTTGAACACCCGCATGGTCGTGCTGCCAGGGTTCGCCTGAAGAAAGGCTCCCAGCGCTGCACCACCGATGATCATCACCTCAAAAGGTTGGACCAGCGCGGCGATTTGGCCATGCGACAAAACATATCCGCCGAGCACGGCGGCGAACACAACGATAATGCCAAGGATTTTTGCCATAAAAAGATGCTTGCACAGCCAAGAGTAAGAGTTATTAAAAACAACCCTTCTAATTATCGGAATTTATACGCCAGACTATAGCCAGTTAAGGCTAAAAGCCAATTGGCTCACCACAACATGTCGATCTCTCCCGCCACACCACGCAGCCTCAAGGCCTGGCTCAAGCAGCTCGATAGCGTGCGGCTGCCTATCGTTCCCGCCGACCATGAGCAGGTGCGCGGCACCCTGATCAGCCGCAACAGCTCGCTACGCGAGGTCGCCAGGCAGATTCAGAACAGTCCGGCACTCGCCCTCGCGGTACTGCGCGAGGCTAACCGCAACACCGTTAGCATCAGCGTTCCGGCGGAGAGCCTGGAAGTCGCGCTGACGCGCTTGGGCCTGCAGCGCACCGAAGAATTACTGAACGAGCTGCCCTTGTCCACCGCAGAGGCAATCCCTCGCCCCCTGCGCCAATTGCAACTGATCAGCCAGCACGCCACACAGCAGGCCAACGGCCTGTTCGCCAGCCGACTGGCGCGACTCTGGCAGGAGATCCATGGGGGCAGCCTGCTGTTCCTGGCACCGCTTTGGGCGCTGGCAGCGGCCCACCCCGGACTGCTCGAGGCCTGGGAGAAACGCGTACTCGGCAAGGGCGAGCCAGCCCGCAAGGTCGAACATGAACTGCTCGGCGTATCGCTGCTTAACCTGTGCTTAGCCCTCGCTGCACATTGGCGGCTGCCCGAGTGGATAATCCAAGGCTACCGCCTGCTCGCAAGTGAGCGACGCTTACTGGTCAAAGCGCTGCATATTGCCCGCGACAATCAGCATCCACTGCAGCAGCAACAGGCCCTCGACGCCGACAGCACGTTGCGCCGCTGGCTGACCCAGCCGGCCAACACCGTCCTGCTGGCCAACGCCTTGGCTCTGGCGGCGCATCAGGCCTGGGATAGCCCGCATAGCCGGCGCTGGCAACGCCTGACCGGCCTTTACCTGCAGCTGCCGCTGGGCGAACTACAGCGACTGACCCACCAACAGGCGGTGCAGAGCGCACATCTACACGCCGCCGCCGACCTCTGGCACCCGGCTGAAGCCTTACTCTGGCCCTGGTCTGCATGCCACCTGCAACCCACGGCTGCCGCCCCGGCAGCAAAAAGTGAGGGGGTAAATACCTGGCACCAGCACTGTCGCGAGCTGCTCCGCGAACCCAGTCCGTTTGCCGACCTCATGCAACTGACCACCTGCGCCCGCGATGCACTCCAGGCCAGCGGCATGAGTCGGGTTCTACTGCTGCTCGCCGACCGTACGCACACTCGCCTGCTCGCCCAACAGGCCACTGGGCTCACTAAAGAGGCCACCGGCCTGAGACTTGACCCAAGCCAGAGCCAGGTCCTACGCCGCCTGTTGGCGCAACCCGGCCAACTGCGCCTGAGCCCAGCCAATATCGCGCAGTTCTCTGCCCTGCTGCCGGGCAGCCTGAAGGCCCTGTTCCCCAGCGAACACCTGCTGCTACGCTCGCTGGCGAGCAATGGCCGAGTGGTGATGCTGCTGCTCGCCGACCAACAGGGCGCCCCCCTCGCCGAGACCAGCGTGCAGGCCTTCAGCAAAACCGCGCAATGTATTGAGCGCGCCCTGGCCAGCTTTGCCAAACGCGGGCGCTAGCCTTTCCGCTACAATTCGCCCCTTTCCCTAATTCGGAGGCCTTCCATGTCTGCCTTCTCTACGTTACCTCTGGTCATCGAACCTGCGGACCTGGCTGCACGCCTGACAGCCCCGGAGCTGATCTTGGTCGACCTGACCAGCGCCACCCGCTACGCCGCAGGACATATCCCCGGCGCGCACTTCGTCGACCCCAAACGCACACAGCTAGGCCAGCCGCCAGCGCCAGGCCTGCTGCCTGAGCAGGCGCAATTGGAGGCTCTGTTCGGCGAACTAGGCCACAACCCGGAGGCTGTGTACGTCGTCTATGACGACGAAGGCGGTGGCTGGGCTGGGCGTTTTATCTGGCTCCTGGACGTGATCGGCCATGGCCACTATCACTACCTCAATGGCGGCCTGCTGGCTTGGCTGGAGGAAGCCCGTGAGCTCTCCCAGGTCACCCGGGCCAGTGGCGGCGAACGGGTTGCGCTTGAGCTCCATGACGAGCCGAGCGCGACTCGCGAATACCTGCAAAGCCGTTTAGGCGCAGCCGACCTGGCCATCTGGGATGCCCGCGCACCGGGCGAGTACCGCGGCGAGAAAGTCCTCACGGCCAAAGCCGGGCACATTCCCGGTGCGGTCAATTTCGAATGGACTGCTGGCATGGACCCGACACGGGCCTTGCGCATCCGTGAGGATATGCCGGCGATTCTCGAGAGCCTGGGCATCACCAAAGACAAAGAAATCATCACCCACTGCCAGACTCACCACCGCTCGGGCTTCACCTACCTGGTTGCCAAAGCCCTCGGCTACCCGCGAGTCAAAGGCTATGCCGGCTCCTGGGGCGAATGGGGCAATCACCCGGATACCCCCGTCGAGGTGTAAGCCCCCTTACCCTCCAAGGCTTTCCACTCTTAAGGACACCCATGAAACAGCGTTTGTTTATCCTCAGCCAGTACCTGCTGCCACACCACCTGTTGTCGCGCCTGATCAGTTGCGCGGCTGAGTGTCGTGCCACCTGGCTAAAGAACCGTTTGATCACCTGGTTCGTTCAGCACTACCAAGTGAATATGAGTGAAGCCCTGGTGGAAGAGCCAACCGCCTACGAGCACTTCAACGCGTTCTTCACCCGCGCCCTGAAAGACGGTGCACGCCCGCTGGATGAAACCCCAGGGGCCATCCTCTGCCCTGCCGACGGAGCCATCAGCCAGCTCGGCCAGATCGAACTCGGGCGCCTGTTCCAGGCCAAAGGCCACAGCTTCAGCACACTCGAACTACTCGGCGGTGATGCCGAACGAGCTGCGCCGTTTATGGGCGGGGAGTTTGCCACTATTTACCTCTCGCCGAAGGACTATCACCGCGTACACATGCCGCTGACTGGCAGCCTCAAGGAGATGGTTTACGTCCCGGGCCGGCTGTTCTCGGTCAATCAGACCACCGCCGAAAACGTGCCCGAACTGTTCGCCCGCAACGAGCGCCTGGTGTGCCTGTTCGACACCGAGCGTGGACCGATGGCCGTGGTGTTGGTCGGTGCGATGATCGTCGCGGCGATCGAAACGGTCTGGGCCGGCCAAGTCACACCACCCAAGCGCGAACTGAGGACCACCCGTTACGACGCAGCAGCACGCGGGCCAGTTGCGCTGGAGAAAGGCGCGGAGCTCGGTCGCTTCAAGCTGGGCTCAACCGCCGTCGTGCTGTTTGGCCCCAATCAAGTGAAATGGGCCGAAGAGTTGGTAGCCGGTAGCGCCGTCCGTATGGGCCAGCGCATGGGCAGCGGGCAGTAAACGCCTGACTGCACGGGCCGCCTCAACGACCCAGCAACCTCATGCTCGATACGGGCCCGCCCGGCAAGCCAGCCCAGTTAAATCGGGCGCATGGTTGAACATCTCGACAGCCCATGCGGTCACAAACAGTATCGGTTGGCCCAGGTGTTACTGGGCCCCTTTAGCAACAGCGGACAGCCCATCCCAGCGATGGGCTGCGAGCAGTGCGAGATGCTGCTAGAGTTCGGCAAAACAAGCTGCCTAGAACTACTCGCCGCAGCCTGCGTCGTTGGAGTATCCAGCCACATGGATAACGAGCTACATGGATAAACAGAGTCCCCACCTGCTGTTACGTGTCCCGACGCCCAGCCAGCAAAAACTGTCCTTCTGTGACTCCAGCCCTCGTGACCTGAAACGCTGGATCGCTGGACTGCCGAAAGCCAACCTGGGTGAAACCGCGCGGCAGCTCTATCAGAGCCTGGTGGAACTCAATCAGTTGGTGACCCCGGCGGAAAATCGCCTGCAGCTCCTGGAGTTACTCCGCACCGAAGTCTATTTCGTCTGTAAGCATCTGGAACGGCACTTCCTCAACCAAGCGATAGTGCTCGACGAACGCCCGCGCAAAGTCGCCAACCTCTGCCAGGCACTGCAGAACCACCTGGCCGCCGGCTACAAACTGATCATTGCGCAAGAGGCTCCGCGACAACCCCGCGAGCGCGCACAACAGCAATTGCTCACGGTCGCCTTGCAGCGTGCTGCGCACAGCCTCTGTGGCCCACTGATCCGCGCCAGCCAACTGTACTGCCCGGTACCCGAAGGTTTGTGGCTGGAGCTGCATAAGCTTTATCAAATTGCCCGCGAGCGCGACCTTCACGCCATCGTGGTGCGCGACCACATGGCACGCCACACGAAAGGCTTGAGTGTTGAGCAAACCTACCTGGTCGCCTTGCTACTCGGCTGCGCCCGTTGCAATCAGATGCGCCAGAGCGGTATCGCCCGCCTCGCGGAAATTCTGGAGTCATGGAGCGCGCTGGTGCATCTGCAAGCGGCCGACGAACCCGGCAGCCTGTTCGCCATTCCCGCCCAAGTCGATGGCCCACCACGCTACAAATCGCTGTTTCAGGAAGGCGAGTTGCACAACTTGCTAGGCATTGATCCGCAACCGCTGGTCGATGCGATCAAGGAATACCTGCTGCTACCCGCAGAAAGCCGCAGCACCGCGCGCTTGCTGATTCCTGAGGGCATGAGCGTGGACCTGCTGCAACATTTGAGCTCAGCCTGGGGCGATATCGCCGAGCGAACGTTCCAGCGCAGCACTGGCCAGGGCAGCCTGACCCTGAGCCTTGGCATGAGCGCAGTGCACTTTTACCTGGCCGGGCAAAGATCCTTCAACGAAGTGCTCAAACACCCAGAAGAAGCACAAGCCGCCATTTTCAAACCGGCGAACACTGATGCCCCGGACATCTGGCGCACCGCCTTCGATGCCCAGCCGACCACGGACTGGGAAAAGGGCGCCCCCCTCGAAGAAATCCAGTACCAGCGGCCGATAGTCGAAGATCAAGAACCGCCAGCCAACGTCACCAGCGAGAACTACCCTATCTTTGAACTGGCGATCGTCAACCACAGCCCGGGAGGCTACTGCCTTAGCTGGCCGAAAGAAGTCCCCAACCAACTCCAGGCCGGTGAACTGCTAGGGGTCCAAGATGCTCCCGAACAGAGCTGGAGCGTCGCCCTGGTGCGCTGGATTCGCCAAGTCCGCGGCGGCGGCACCCAGATGGGCATTGAATTGATCGCCCCGCACGCGCAGCCCTGCGGCCTGCAGCTGCTGCGTAAAGCCGAGCAAAACAGCCTGTACCTACGCGCCTTGCTGCTCCCGGAAATCAGCGCAATTTCTCGCCAGGCGACACTGATCACGCCACGCCTGCCATTCCAGGAAGGCAACAAAGTGCAGATCAATTTGAACGGCGAAGAACGACGCGCGGTCTTGAGTCGGCGGCAGACCAGCACTGGCAGTTTCAACCAATTCGAATACCGTACGGTCGAACAAACCCCGAGCGAACCAGGGAAGCCGGTCACAGCCCACGCAAGCCAGAGCAGTGGCGACGAGGAAGACTTTGACTCACTCTGGAAGTCGCTGTAGATTGCCGGCACACCACCTTTTGTCGTCTTTTCGCGCCCGTTCGGCGCCGTATAAGCACATGTAATGGCCATCGAAAAGAAAACTATCAGGCTCCTGATTCTCGAGGACTCGCAAAACGAGGCCGAGCGTCTCGTCAGCCTGTTTCGCAATGCCGGTCGCGCCACTCGCGTGCACCGCCTGACGTCCGGCGACGACCTTGCCACGGCTCTCCAGCAGAGCTGGGATCTGCTCATCGCCGCCCCCCGCAGCGAGCATCTTGAGCCCAACGAGGCGATCGGCGCGATCCGCCGCCAGGCTAAAGACCTTCCGCTGATTCAATTAATCGACGGCAATGACTCCGACGCCATCACCCAAGCCTTGGCGCTTGGTGCCCAGGACGCCTTGCCGCAGGGTGAGGACGAGCGCCTGATTCTGGTGGCGAACCGTGAACTCGCCAACCTGGAAGAGCGCCGTGCCCGCCGCGCTGCCGAGGTCGCCCTGCGCGAAGCCGAAAAACGCTGCCAGCTGCTGCTCGACAGTTCGGTCGATGCCATCACCTATGTCCACGACGGCATGCATATCTATGCCAACCGCGCCTACCTCGAACTCTTCGGTTATGAAGACGCGGATGAGCTGGAAGGCATGCCGATGATCGACCTGATCGCCACCTGCGACCAGGCCAGCTTCAAAGACTTCCTGAAGAACTACCAGAGTGCTGAAGGCAACGCCGAGCTGGCTTGCAGCGGCATCAAGGTCGAGGGGCAGAGCTTCCAGGCGCGCATGAGCTTCTCGCCGGCGACTTACGACGGCGAACCCTGCACCCAGGTGGTGATCCGCGCGGAAAGCGGCAACGCCGAGCTGGAAGAGAAACTGCGGGAGATCAGCAGCCAGGACCTGGTCACCGGCCTCCACAACCGCAACCACTTCCTCGAACTGATGGACGCCGCCGTAGAGCGCGCCGTGAACGCCGGGCAACCGGCCAGCCTGGCCTACATCCGCGTCGACCGCTACACCAACCTGCTGGCCGAAACCGGCCTCGCCGGCATCGACCTGCTGCTAACCGACCTGGCCAACCTGCTCCGCGCTCACTTTGCCGGCGAAGCGCAACTGGCCCGCTTTGGCGACGACGTGTTCACCGTACTGCAACCCGGCCTCTCCCCCGAGCAAACTCAGGCGGGCTTGGCAGAGTTATTGAAGAAAGTCGAAAGCCACATGTTCGATGTCAGCGGTCGAACCGTGCAAACCAGTCTGTCGATCGGCATTGCCGGGCTCAACGAAAAAACCCCGAAAGCCCAGGAAGTGATCGATCGCGCCCACCGCTGCGCCGACGAACTCAGTGGAGGCAACGCCCTCAAACTGTTCAACCCCGCCCAGGAACTGGCGGCCGCGGCCAATCGCGGCAATGTCGTCGCTATGGTGCAGCAGGCCCTGGAGAACAACAGCTTCCGCCTGCTGTTCCAACCGATCATCAGCCTGCGCGGCGACAGTCACGAACACTATGAAGTGCTGTTGCGCCTGCTCAATCCGCAAGGCGTAGAAGTGCCGCCGGGTGATTTCCTGGATGCCGCCAAGGACGCTGGCTTGGCCGAGAAGATCGATCGCTGGGTCATTCTCAACTCCATCAAACTGCTCGCCGACCATCGTTCTAAAGGCCACAACACCTGTCTGTTCGTGCACCTGTCCAGCGCCAGCCTGCAGGATCAGACGCTACTGCCTTGGCTCAGTGTGGCATTGAAGGCCGCCCGCCTGCCTTCAGATGCACTGGCCTTGCAAGTCAATGAGCCCGATGCCATTGCCTACCTGAAGCAGGCCAAGGCGCTGACCCAAGGACTGGCCGAACTGCATTGCAAAGTGGCACTCAGCCAGTTCGGTTGTTCGCTCAACCCCTTCAATACCCTGAAGCACTTGAGTATCGACTTTGTGAAAGTCGACGGCTCCTTCTCCCAGGACCTGTCTAAGGCGGAGAATCAGGAAGCGCTGAAAACCTTGCTCAGCAGCCTGCACGCCCAGGCCAAGTTGACCATTGTCCCGTACGTCGAGAGCGCCAGCGTTTTGGCCACTCTCTGGCAAGCCGGGGTCAACTATATCCAGGGCTACTACCTGCAAGGCCCCAGCCAGTCGATGGATTACGACTTCTCTTCTGACGAGTGATCGCTGGCAACCCGGCAATATTCTTACCGCAAATAGAAGCCTTCTGCGGGCGACCGCAAAGCCGAACTTCAATGATGAGCCGCATCCTGCACTCCCCGATGCTCGCTTGTGAGCCCCCCTCGTGGAGATCGGCTCATCCTCAGCTTCGCTCCGCTTCACCGCCCAGAATTGCTCCAGCCTGATCGCTGCAGAGTCGGGCCGCGGCACCGACTACCTGCATTTCGAACTGCCTCCACTGGAGCCAGCTCCCGACAGCGCACCGCTCGACTAACAGGGCGCTACGGACGAAGCGTCAGTCCTGCCCTTCGCGATCGCGGAAGCCCAACAAGTAGAGGATGCCGTCCAGCCCCAGCGTTGAGATCGCCTGCTTCGCCGACTGTTTGACCAGCGGTTTCGCCCGAAAGGCCACGCCAAGCCCAGCCAAACCGAGCATAGGCAGATCGTTAGCGCCATCGCCGACGGCAATGGTCTGCTCCAGGCGCAAACCTTCCTGCTGGGCCAGTTCACGCAGTAAATCCGCCTTGCGCTGGGCATCGACGATCGGCTCAATCGCCACGCCTGTCAGCTTGCCGCCGACGATCTGCAATTCATTGGCAAAGACATAGTCGATGCCCAGCTTGGCCTGCAGCTGCTTGGCGAAGTAGCTAAAGCCGCCAGATAGAATGGCCGTTTTGTAACCGAGCCGCTTGAGCTCAGTGAAGAGTGTTTCGGCCCCCTCGGTCAGCCGCAGAGACGCGCCAATCGCTGCCAACTCGGTCTCGGGCAAGCCCTTGAGCAGCGCCAGCCGCTCTTTGAAACTGGCACGAAAATCCAACTCGCCACGCATGGCTCGCTCGGTAATTTCCGAGACTTGTTCACCGACGCCGGCCACTTTAGCCAGTTCGTCGATGACCTCGGCCTCAATCAGCGTGGAATCCATATCGAACACCGCCAAGCGGCGATTGCGGCGAAACACCGAATCCTGCTGGAAGGCGATATCGACATTCAGTTCCTGCGCCACACTGAGGAACTCGGCACGCAGCGCTACCGGATCGGCAGGCTCACCCCGCACGGAGAACTCGATGCAGCCTTTGCTCTGATCCGCCGGCGTGTCCAACGGCATGCGCCCGGACAGGCGATCGATATGGTCGATGTTCAGACCGTACTTCGCGGTAATCGAGCTGACCCGTTGCAGTTGCTCGGCGGTGACCTTGCGCGTCAGCAGGGTCACGATATGCCGCGGCTTGCCTTGGCCACCGACCCACTGCTGGTAATCACTCTCGGAGACAGGAGTGAAGCGCACCTGCTGATCCAGCTTATAGGCGGTGAACAGCACATCCTTGAGCACCATCGAGGCCTGCTCGGTGCCTGGAATCTCGACCAGAATGCCGAACGACAGTGTGTTGTGGATCACTGCTTGGCCGATGTCGAGGATATTCACCCCGCCCTGCGCCAGCACCCCAGTAATGGCAGCGGTCAAGCCGGGACGGTCTTCACCGGTGATGTTGATCAGGACGATTTCGCGCAAGGCGCACCTCCCAGGACTGAAAAGGCGCACATTCTAACCACTTTCGCAGCCATACGGGCATGCGCGGAGCTTTGCCCACCCTTGGTCGGTCGTTATACTGCGCGGCAACTCCATTCAAGAAGAGCCGTGCTCTGTGAACCGGCCCGTGCCCGTCAAACCCGATAATTTCTTCCTGCTGATCTTCCACGCCCTGCGCCAGCGGCGCGTGCCCCTCGCCCTGCGCATTGCCAGCCACAGCCTGCTGCTGGTCGCGCTGGCGCTGGTGATCTACGCCTTGGTCATGGGTATGCAGTTCAAGCAGGCCATGCAGCAACAGGCCGACGCCTTGGGGCAAAGCCTGATCACCCAGACCGCCTCCTCGGCCACCGAGCTGTTGGTGTCCAATGACATCCTCAGCCTCAATGTCCTGCTCAATAATCTGGTGAAGAACCCGCTGGTCGCCCACGCGGCCATCTATAGCGTGGATAACCGCATCCTCGCCGAAGCCGGCTCGCGACCGACCCAGGGCATGCTTGGGGAAGCCGAAGGCCTGTACTCGACGCCGGTCACCTTTCAGGAAGTGATCGCCGGGCACCTGCGCATCAGCCTGGATATGCAGCAGTTTCAACAACCGATGACCATCAGCTTGCAGAGCATGGGCTTGCTCAGCCTGATCCTGCTGGCACTGACCTTGTCATTGAGTCTGCGGCTGGGGCGCCACATCTCTACGCCCTTGCTGCAACTGCGCCTGTGGTTGCGCGACCCGGACGATCCGGCACCGGGCGCCGGGCGCCAGGACGAAATCGGCGATCTAGCCCGCCAGCTCCAGGCCCGTCTGGTGCCGGAGAAGCCGCAGCCCGAACCGTCAGCGGAGCCAGAATACGCCGAAGACAGCTATTCCGAAGAAGAGTATGTCGAAGAGGACGAGGACTACCGCGGCGACGCAGGAACCGAACCCGCCTTCGAGGTTCGCGACCTGCGCGACCCAAGCTTCGATGCTGATGACGAATACGTCGAAGTGCCGCGCCGCCTGGCCGCCACCGAGGAAGACGACCCATTCGCCGACCTGCGCCCCCCAGAACTTGACGCCACACCGAGCATCGCCCCGATGAACAGGGCGCCGCAGCAAACTGCAGTGCTCGCCATCCAATTGGGCGCCCAGGAGCAATTGCGCCGGCTGCCACGCGCTCGCCTGATGGAACTGCTGCAACGCTACCGTGACTGCCTCGACCAAGCCGCTGCGCTCTATCAAGGCGTGCTGCACACGCTGAACGACGGCAGCAGCCTGATGCTGTTCAACAGCCAGGACAGCGGTGAAGACTACTTGACCCACGCCATCTGCTGCGGAGAGCTGATGCGCGCCCTCGGCCATGCCTTGCAAATCGAAGTCGCCGACAGCGGTATCACCCTGCAGCTCCAACTCGGCCTGACACGCGGCGAAGACCTGCTCGACCTCAGCCAAGGCGAGTTGCTGCTCAGCGACACCACCCAAGATGCCTTGGCACTCTCCCAGCACAGCCGCAACCTGCTGCTGGTCGAGCGCAGCATTGGCGATGACTCGCTATTGCGCCAACGGGTGCGCATCCGCGCCATAGCCAGCCCAGAGGGCGCCTGTTGCGTCGAGCGCCTACTGGAGCCCTACCCCTCGCTGCTGGAGCGACAACTGGCACGCATGCACGAGCAGCCTACGCGCACTTGACCACGCTGATCAGCCATCCGCTGCCGGTATTGGCCATTGGCCTGGTGCTGGGCAGCCGAGTGATTCCACCGCGCCTGCTGCTGATCGGCCTGCTAGCGGCCAGCCTACCCGACCTCGATGTGCTGGCCTTCAAGCTCGGCATCGCTTATGGCGATGCGTGGGGTCATCGTGGCTTCAGTCATTCACTGTTATGTGCCGGGCTGCTCGGGATACTCGGCGCGCTCAGTTGCCGCCTGCTCGACGCCAGCCCATGCCAGAGCGGGCTTTGGATCGCCCTAGCCTGCGCCTCCCACGGCCTGCTGGACGCGCTCACCGATGGCGGCCTGGGTGTCGCCTGGCTCTGGCCCTGGAGCGCACAGCGCTATTTCCTGCCCTGGCGACCGATTGCGGTCTCGCCCTTTATCGACGGATTCTTCGGCCCTCGCGGGCTCGCCGTGCTGGCATCAGAGGCACGCTGGGTCTGGCTTCCCTGTCTGGGGCTGGCGGTTATAGGAGTTGGCCTGCGCCGCGTGTGGGCGCAACAGGACGCGGCAAAGAGACACGGCTAATGCCGCTCACCTGAGTACCGAGGGGCGTGCAGGCGATGCGTAACGCCTAGGTTGCTGCTTGGCGCAGCAACCTGCACGGTTAGAAACGAAACACTTCCGCGTCGGTTCGCACCGGCGCCGCCTTGGGTATCTGCGGCCCGCTGGGCTCGCGAGCACTGCGCGCAGGCGCCGCGGGCGCGGTCGAGGTCTTACGTGGCTCCTCGGCCGGCGGCTCGGACAACGGCTGAATCGCCGTCGCCAGTTGCTCCACCAAACGGCGCAAGACCAGGCTTTGCGCACGCACCTGATCGGCTGCAGCGCCCTGATGGGGCTCCTCTAGATGGACTATGCGGCTGTCGCGCAATTGGCCGCGTTTGTCCAGTAGGCGCCACTGCGCGTCGAGCACCGCCGGCTGTTGCGGCCCGGAATCCAGGCGAGTGATCGAGAGCACTACCTGCACATCCGGCACAAAACCCTCTGCGCTCGGCGCCAGCACCAGACGCTGACTGTTCAGACGCCATGCCAACTGACGCAACAGCAACTGATCGATATCGGCCCCAAGACTACCGGCCCAACGGGCCTCAGAGGCTGATGTCAGACTGCCGTCCGGTTGCCGCTGCAGCAGTGTCTCGCGTTGCAGATAGTCGGCAACCGAGACCGGGCCCAGAAGCACGGCCAAACCTTTATTCGACGCGGGCACGCCCGGATTGCCACTATCGAGTTGATAGAGCGTCACCGGCGGCTGGCTGACGCAACCGACCAGGCCGAGCAAGCTGCTCAGCAGCAAAAATAAGGGAAAACGCAACGCCATCATTCATCTCATCCAAGCAGCGGCCTGATAGCCGCCTGCAGTCAAAACGCCAGACTTAAACGTCCCAGGACGGCCTATCATCCGTTAAACCACCGCGCGACTCCAGCCTCGCGCTGGGTAACGCGACCGGCAGCCACAGTTCTACACCTCGACCAACAGTCCATCGACACGCTGGAAGCCGCGTGGCAGTTTGTTTCCGCGCCGACCGCGCTCGCCTTTGTAGTGCTCCAGGTCATCGGCCTTAAGCGACAGGGTGCGCTTGCCAGCTTGCAGTACCAAGGTTGCCCCGCTCGGCAATACCGCCAGGTCGGTGAGGTATTCCTCACGGCTGGCCACCCGCTCGCCGGGAATACCGATGATTTTATTGCCTTTACCCTTACCCAACTGTGGCAAATCGCTGACTTTGAACAGCAGCAGACGCCCTTCGGTCGTCACCGCGGCCAGCCAATCCTCTTCACGGCTGGCCAGCGGCTTCGGCGGCAGCACTTTCGCGCCATTCGGCAGGCTCAGGAGCGCCTTGCCGGCCTTGTTCTTGGCCTGCAAGTCTTCGCCCTTGACGACGAAGCCGTAACCGGCGTCCGAAGCGATCACATACAGCGCCTCGTCATCCGGTAACAGCACACATTCGAAGCTGGCGCCCGGCGGCGGGGTCAGTCGCCCCGTCAGAGGTTCGCCCTGACCACGCGCAGAGGGCAGCGAATGCGCCGCCAGCGAGTAGCTGCGCCCCGTGGAGTCGATAAACACCGCGTACTGGTTCGAGCGGCCCGGCGCTGCGGTTTTGAAACCGTCACCGGCTTTATACGACAAGCCCGTGGCGTCAATATCGTGCCCCTTGGCACAGCGCACCCAGCCTTTCTCCGAGATCACTACGGTGACCGGCTCGGTCGGCATCAACTCGGTTTCCGACAGGGCTTTGGCCTCGGCCCGCGCGACAATCGGCGAGCGGCGAGCATCGCCATAAGTCTGCGCATCGGCAATCAACTCGGTGCGCACCAGCTTACGCAGCTTGCTTTCGCTGCCGAGCAGGGCCTGGAGACGCGCCTGCTCCTCAGCCAGCTCTTCCTGCTCACCACGGATTTTCATCTCTTCCAGCCGCGCCAACTGGCGCAGGCGGGTATCGAGAATGTAATCGGCCTGAATATCGGTGAGGGCGAAGCGCTCCATCAGCACCGATTTCGGCTGCTCCTCGGTGCGGATGATGTGGATCACTTCATCCAGATTGAGGAAAGCGATCAGTAAACCGTCCAACAAGTGCAGGCGGCGCTCGACCTTGTCCAAGCGGAACTGCAAACGCCGGCGCACGGTGCCGATGCGGAACACCAGCCATTCGCTGAGCAGCTCGCGCAGGTTCTTCACCTGCGGTTTGCCATCCAGGCCGATGATATTGATGTTGACCCGGTAGCTGGACTCCAGCTCGGTAGTGGCGAACAGGTGCTGCATCAGCTCTTCGGCATCGACGCGATTGGAGCGCGGGATGATGACGATGCGGCATGGGTGCTCATGATCCGACTCATCGCGCAGGTCGGCGACCATCGGCAGCTTCTTTGCCTGCATCTGCGCGGCGATCTGTTCCAGCACCTTGGCGCCGGAGACCTGATGCGGCAACGCGGTAATGACGATGTCGCCATCCTCGACTCGATACACCGCACGCATGCGCACCGAGCCGCGGCCGCTTTCATAGATTTTCAGCAGGTCGGCGCGCGGCGTGATGACCTCGGCTTCGGTCGGATAATCCGGCCCCAGCACATGCTCGCAGAGCTGCTCGACCGTCGCATTCGGCTCATCGAGCAGGCTTACGCAGGCGCTGGCGACCTCGCGCAGGTTGTGCGGCGGCACATCGGTGGCCATGCCCACGGCAATACCGGTGGTGCCATTGAGCAGCAGGTTGGGTAAGCGCGCCGGTAGCACGGCCGGCTCATCGAGGGTGCCGTCGAAGTTCGGCACCCAATCGGCAGTGCCCTGACCCAGCTCGCTGAGCAGCACCTCGGAATAGCGCGACAGCCGCGCCTCGGTGTAACGCATGGCGGCGAAGGACTTCGGATCGTCCGGCGCACCCCAGTTACCCTGGCCGTCGACCAGGGTGTAGCGGTAGCTGAACGGCTGCGCCATCAGCACCATGGCCTCGTAGCAGGCCGAGTCGCCATGCGGGTGGAACTTGCCGAGCACGTCACCGACGGTACGCGCCGATTTCTTGTGCTTGGAGTCGGCATCCAGCCCGAGCTCGCTCATGGCATAGACGATGCGTCGCTGCACGGGCTTCAAGCCGTCGCCGATATGCGGCAAAGCACGGTCCATGATCACGTACATGGAGTAGTTGAGGTAGGCCTGCTCGGTGAAGTCGGCCAGGGAGCGTCGCTCCACGCCGTCCAGGCTCAGGTCTAGAGAGTCGCTCATGCGTGCCTCATCGGGTAGTGGTCTGGCGCAGCACCAAAGTGCCGTCGCGCTGGGTGAATTCGAGTTGTTTCAGCGCACTCATGCCGAGCAGCACTTCGTCGCCCTCCATGCCGGGGGCGACCAGAGCGCGCACATCATGCAGGACGATAGCGCCCAACTGCAGGCGCTCGAGATGGGTGCGATAGCCGTTACTCAGGCCATTCGCGGTATTCAAGGTGACCGGCGCGCCGCGCTTCAGGCCAAGACGTTTGGCCAGCTTGGCCGGCACAGCCACATCGGTGGCGCCAGTATCGAGGAGGAACAACACCGTTTCGTCGTTGATCCGCCCGCTAGAAACGAAATGGCCCTGGCCATT
>JBOICE010000490.1:0-5355 GCA_050739815.1 Pseudomonas sp.
AGGCGTGCGGCTGGTAACGATCATACTCGCGCTGGTGGCTTGGTGGTTCGTCCAGCCTAGCGTTACCGTGGCCGCGCGTCGGGCGAGCGCGGCGGCGCCCGAGGAGCGGTCTACAACCCTTCGCGGAGAACCACTCTCAGAGTACATGAGTGGGGTTGACACGATGAGGAAGTTTGTTGGCGAGCAGATGGCAGCGGACTCCGACATCCGTTTGATAGTTCTGGGTGTCCTCGTTTGGCTCGCCTGCTCACCAGTTGTCGGGCGGCGACTCCCGGCATCGAAACCAGTTACTCCTCCTGGATCGTTGCCATGAATCGCAGCGATCTCTTGGATCGTTGCGTGCGCCGTACGCAGTGCGGTATCTGGTCATTGCGGTAGTGCGATGGACCTTCTGAAGCAAGTCCAATTCAATCTGTGCACAAGCCCGGTCGAAGTAGGCCGGGCTTCGTGTTTTCGGGAGGATTTCTCCGAAGCGTGAGCCGCGTTTCCATGCGGGCATCCCTGTGACCTTCGCTAGTTCCGGCTTGCCGGCGGAGTTCCGGGGCCCGTACCCCAGGCTGGGCAACGGCAGCGGATACCCGATCTCTGCCGACACGGCCCGGTTCACGTATGACAAGCTGGGCAGAATGCTCAGCGCCAACAACCGGGACGCGCAGGTTTCGCGCACCTATTTCCCCAATGGCCTGCCGCAAACGGAAACCCAGCGCATTCGCACGCTGGCGGAACTGTCAGACGGCGGCAACTTCTCCAGTCACGCCTATACGATGACCTACACGTATGACCTCAACGGCCGGCGCACGGAATTGTTGCATCCGGCCAACCTGCGGCCCACACTGATGTTCGGAATTGCAGACAAGACGCGCTACGAGTACCACGCATTCGGCGAGCTGGCCAAAGTCATCGATCCGCTCAGCCACGAATACCGCTTCACCTACACGCCCGGGCTGCAGCTCGACTCGCTGTACCTGCCGCGTAACGTGCGGGAGAATTTCACCTACAACGCAGACGGCAACGTGGCCAGTCACGTGGCTCGCAACGGGAGTGGGCAGCTGATTCGTGATGTGGCCATTCGCTATGATGGCCGCGGACGCCAGGTACGTATGCGCGGTCTGCCGGATACACTCGACGCGTTCCATTCGGGCCTGGGACACCTGGTCAAGACGGAGTTCAGAACGGGTGCCAACACCCGAAGTGGTGATGTGGCCAAGCTGACCACCCATGAACTCTTTACCAACGACGCCATGGGCAATCGACGCACGGCCACGACGCATGACAGCACGTTCGTTAACGGCGTTTTTGCCCAACGGACATTCCGAGATGAGGTGCAGACGTTCGCGCCTCAGACGGGCCGTTTGAACGGCACGGATGCCATTGCGATTGACACGAGCTGGTATGATCCAGCCGGGAATCTCACGTTCACCTACCAACGTATCCCGTCGGGGAGTGCGCCCGTGCAGGATCGCGCGTTCTTCTACGATGCCGAGGGCCGGCTGCGCGCCGTCGATCAACGATATTTTGAAGGGAGCGGACCGCTTGCCCCGTATCAGGCTACCTTCGAGGAGTATCGCTATGATGCGCTGGGGAGGCGGGTATGGGTGCGGGCGCAGCGGCTGTGCGACCGCTACACCGACGACTATGCCATGCTGGAGTGCCAGCAACATCTGATCCGCCGCACGGTATGGGATGGCGAGCACGAGCTGTGGGAGATCCAGATGCCGGGCCAGGACAGTTCGGCCTATCTGGAATTCGACACCGTCACGGTGAATCTGCCACGAACAGCCGAAGGTCTGGACCCGCACCCGTACTACGGGCGAGTCCTGTACACTCACGGCTTGCAGCTCGACCAGCCCGTGGGCATCACGCGCGTCGGGTATGTCGATTTCAAACCGGGCACGGCACGAACGGAGTTTCAGCCGTTCACCGTGATTCCGGACTGGAGTCTGCGCGGCGATCCCGACCGGCAGTACCTCGCCGAGCCGAGCGTGACCCGGTGTACCACGGGTTTCGCGCCCTGTGTTCTGCTGGACCACCCCATGCGCTGGCTTTCCTACGGCGCCGCCCCGCGGTTGATGGACCACTGGCTCGGCACGGTCATTGAAAACAAAGCTGATCGCTCGGGTGTGTTCTACCGGCGGAACCGGTACTATGATCAGGGCACGGGCCGGTTCACCCAGGAAGATCCCATCGGCCTCGCCGGTGGACTCAACCTGTACGGATTCGCTGGTGGGGATCCCGTGAATTTCAGCGACCCGTTCGGGCTATGTAAGCCTATCACTGACCCCACATGCGCCCGGTTCATAGCTGTAGGCATGACTACAGGACTGGCGGTCGGTGGCGCCGTTTCCATAGCATGCGCGTATGTTACGTTCGGAATATGTGCTGCAGGTGCCGCGCCTATCATGGGGGTATTCACAGGCTTGGGTGCATCGTTGGGTGGGTTGGCGTCAACTCTCGCTCCCGCCTTCAACGAAGACGCGGCTGCATCAAGCAACGATGAGCCTCAACCTCAACCCACAGCCGATCAAATCATTTCACAGGAGAAAAAAGCGTCAATTCGACGAGTGTTCCCCGGTGAAATGCTTGGAAAAACGCTTGATGAGATTTCAAAGATTGCTAAGAACAAGAAGGCTCCTGAGCATGCCGCGGCGAAGCGCGCGAAGAAGCTCCTAAACGATAACAGGTTCAACAAAGATCAGTGAGCTGACCTAATCCAGCGAAAGCGTCTGAGATGACAGGACAAGCACGAGGCGGGGACTGGTATGCAGCGCGCATTATCTTCAAGAGTCACGTTGGCGACATCGTCGATATTGACCCTCTCTGCGAAGACCGCCTCGTGCTGTTTTACGCGAGTAGTGAAACGGAGGCTCGGCAAGCCGCTACTCGGTATGCACAACGCGGCCAGGAGTCCTACTACAATCAGGACGGCGCACTGGTAGAATGGCGGTTCGTCCGCGTTGAAACGATTGAGAGTATAGGCCGCGTTCCCGAGCAAGAGGGGTGGGAGGTCGCCAGCCGTCACTTCAGGCCTTCGGATCTGAAGCGAGAAAGCGCGGAAGAGGACCGAGTCAGTGGACAATGACGCCATTTTTTGTGAGCGGGATAGTGCTGGCCACTTGTTCTTCACGGTGATTGAAAACAAAGCACCCGAGTGGTCGAGGCATTAGTCCCGGCGATGTTGCTTCGACGAATGCATCTGGAAATCGCAGCGTCTCTGCAGGTATCGGAACCAATCGCTACGGATCATACTCGAGAGGAGGGACTGCGCTCTAACATGCAACACGCCTCAGAGGCCAAACCAGTGGCTCGCTGTGTGAACGAACGGAGTGTTTCGGATCGCGGCCTTGGCATGCCTTCTGATCGTCGGCTGCAACCCAACTACTCCAGGATCGAGCGCGGCGGATAGCGGTAAACGCTGCGTACCTGAGGGCAAGACAATTGATGCGGCTCAAGTTGGTGAACAGGCGCGCAGTGCACTGACGTCAGCGCCCGGTGCTCCACAAGTGAGAGTCGATTCGTTGATTGCCCGTGAAGAGGGGTATCTGGTCAAGCTCCTTGCCGCTGATCCGAGCAAGGCAATTGGCGGCGGAGGGCTTGTCTGGATCGACGGTGAAACCGGCTGCGCCGTAGTGCTCGCGCGTTATGAGTGAGGCGGGCCTGAGTCCATTCGTGTAGAGTGATAGAAGCCCGACTTAATGCCGCGTAAGTTGGGCTTCATTTTTGTGTGCCCAGCATGGATGATGACTTGGAGGACAGAGGTCTGGGCTTCAGGGGAATGGCCGCAGCGACCCAGGCGGATCCAACCTCGAATTGCCTTTTCCGGAGTTTGGAATGGATAACGGGAGAGGGTTGTAACCGACACGTCCGGAGAAGCGCCCCTGTAGCTCAAAGTGGCGCCAGTAGCTCCGCCATTGTCTCGAAAGTTGCGACGTACGTGTGCGCGCCCGAATTCGCACACGCGCGAAATCGCTCACGCACGCGCGAACTTGGGCATTGCCCGGACTTGTCACAGCTTACGGACGGGCGTTTCGTGAAGGTTTCCGGGCGCAGGAAGACGTCGCACCTCCTCAGACTCTGCCTCGCCGGGGGACGACGACTCGGGCCGGCGCCTCGTCGGGGAGTGCCTGAGATTTGAATTCAGCTGAGTAAGAACGCTTCGATCGTTGACGACCCATTGACTCCTCCACCCGAAGTATCGGGCTGCTTGAGGTGTCCACCAGATCGGAGAGATTCAATCGTTACATCAACCGCCCGGCCAGCAACGCCGGACACGCCCGTCATTTTTTCCAATCGCATCTGCCGGCCAGACGTTATGATGTAGTCATGGCCACACGCACGGTCCCTCCGGTTCTGCAGCGCCTGCGCGCTCGTAACGAATGGAAATTCGCGGCCGTGCTGCCACGCGCGGACCGCGTACTGACCATTGCCTGGTGGACCGTCCTGCTGCTGCGTGGTCTGCTTCCCGCCTTATTCGCCATCGCCATGGGCTGGCTGGTCGGTGCCGTACAGCAACAGGGCGCCCTGGCGGGCCCATTGACACTGGTGGGTGTGGTCTTCGTGCTCCTGCAGATTCTGACGCCGATCCACCAGGCGATTGGTGCCAATCTGGGCAGCCGCACGGCCGCGTGGCTGTACGACCAGCTCACCAGGGCGTGTGTGCGTCCGCCCGGACTGGGCCACCTGGAGAATCCCGCGCTCACCAGCGATCTCACCATGGCGCGCGACTTCGATCTGGGCATCACGGGCCCACCGCTCAGCTACTCCATGGATTTCATCGCCAACGAGCTGGTCTCGCTGCTGAGTGGCCTTGCGTCGGCGCTGGTGCTCGCCTGGTTCGCCTGGTGGGCGCCGCTGTTGCTCATTGGCGCGTGGCTGGGCACGCACTGGCTGTTGCGCGAGAGTGGTGTGTGGCGGGATCGCGAAACGGAAGAAGTGCGTGAAGCTCAGCGGCACGCGGACTACTCGTATCGCCTGGCCGTTGATGCACCGGCAGCGAAAGAGCTGCGCCTCTTCGGTCTGGCCGACTGGATCATCGATCGCTTTCGCACGCGCCGTCAGCGCCTGTTCGATTTGCGCTGGCAGGCGACGCGTCTGCGCGAGCGGCCCGTGATCTGGAGCCTGCTGCTGGTGCTGGCCGCCAACATCATCGTGTTTCTGGCGCTGGCCCTGAGTGCGGCCAACGGCAGCATCGAGCTGGGACGCCTGGTGACACTCGCCAGCGCGGCCGTGGGGAGCAGCATGATCGCGTTTGGCGGATTGTCCTGGGCGCTCGATGGAGCGGCCGCACCGACCGCTGCCGTGTTGCGTCTCGAGCCCGCCATGGCAAAGGCTGGCGCATTGACGGAAGGCACGCGACCG
>JBOICE010000491.1:0-9357 GCA_050739815.1 Pseudomonas sp.
CGCGGGCGTAGCCCGCGCTTCGCGAGTTTTCAGCATGGCCCTACACCACCAACTGCCGATCTACAAACTGGCCAGCGATCTTGCCAGCCTGGCTGCCGACCTCGCCAAGAATATGCCGCGCGACTTCAAGCGGACGCTCGGCGAGAAGGTGCTGATGGAGTGCATCGAGGTCACCATCCTGATCTTCCGCGCCAACATCGCGGTGGGCCAGGCCAAGGTGCCGTACATCCAGCAGATCCTGGAACGCATCCAGGTCATTGAGCTGATGCTGCGGCTGGCCATCGACAAGCGCCTTATCAGCCCGCGTCAGTTCGCCAGGGCTATCGAGATCACCGACCCAATAGGCCGGCAGGCCACAGGGTGGAAAAAGAATGCCGCAACGTCGCCTGCTGCTTGAGCGTCAAGGCGCTCAAGCCTGCGCGATTTTGAATCTGGTCGTGCCGCTGGCCTTTATGGCCACCGCTATGCGCACCCAGGGAACCACCGGTCATAGGCCGCGCAGGCCCTGCGTAGTTACCTCGCTGATCGGCACCGGCCTTCGGCGGGGCGACGTAGATAGCACGACTTGGCGCAGAACAGCCCGAACAACGCGTGGATCCAGAACTTCGATGATGGCAACCAGAACAACGACCACAAGGACAACGCGCGTCGGGCTTTCGTCGTCCGCAGATACACCCGCTGTAGCAGCGGGCCAAGCTGATTTTTCTTTCGAGGCCTTAGTGCTCGCCTACCTGGACTGCCGTCGCAACAAGCGCCGCAGCCGGAGCGCACTGGCCTTTGAGCTCAATATGGAGCGCAACCTTATGCAACTGCATACCGAGTTGAACACCGGCACCTATCAACCAGGCGCCTCAATCTGCTTCGTCGTCACTCACCCCAAGCCGCGCGAAGTGTGGGCGGCCGACTTCCGCGATCGCATCGTGCACCACCTGCTCTACAACCACATCGGCCCACGCATCGAGCGCCGATTTATCGCCGATAGCTGCGCGTGCATTACCGGGCGTGGCACCCTTTACGCCGCGCAACGGCTTGAGGCCAAGGCGCGCAGCATCACCCAAAACTGGACGCGCCCAGCGCACTACCTAAAATGCGACCTGGCCAACTTCTTCGTGGCCATCGATAAGCGCGTGCTGGAGCAGCAGCTGATCAGCTGCATTCCCGAACCAACCTGGCAGGCGCTGGCCCGGCAGATACTCATGCACGACCCGCGCGAGAACTACACCCTGCACAGCACTCGGCGCCTGCTCAACCGTGTGCCGCAACACAAACGCTTAACCGCTCAACCGAGCCATCTAGGCCTACCGATCGGCAACCTGAGCAGCCAGTTTTTCGCCAACATCTACCTCGATGCGCTCGACCAGCTCGTGAAGCACGCCCTGCGCGCCAAGTTCTACATTCGATATGTAGACGACTTCATCCTGCTGCACGAAAGCCCGCAACAACTCAACGCCTGGCGCGCGCAGATCGAAGCCTTCCTGGCCGAGCGCCTGCACGCCCGCCTCAACCCGAGCAAAACCATCCTGCAACCCATCGACCGCGGCATCGACTTCATCGGTCAGGTGATCCTGCCGCATCGCCGCGTGACCCGCCGAAAAACCGTGAAGCACGCACTCAAGCGCATCGCCACAGTTCCGGCCGCCAGCCTGCGGGAAACCGCCAACAGCTACTTCGGCCTACTCACCCAAGCCACCCACAGCCACACCGACCGCCGCAAACTGGCCAAGGCCGTATTGCTGCGCGGAAAGGCGGTGAACGCAGGACTGACTAAGACATTTAAGGGGGCAGCATGACCGCCCTACGCCGCACCACCACACCCAACGGCATGCCGCTGCAGAATCTGGAGCTGGTCTCCGTCTGCGACCAATGCGGCAAGCACCGCGCCCACGGCAACCACCAGCGCGGCTCGAAACAGCGGCAGGCCGCTAACCGGCACAAATGGGAGGCCAGACCATGACCTGCACCATCCACCGCAGCACCGACCTGCCCGGCCTCGGCTATCAACAGCGCGGCAGCACCCCGCGCCGCCCGGTGCGCTGGCCAGTCAATTACCTAATCAGCACCCCGGATGGCCGCACTCTGATCGAGAACACTCGCATCGTGCCACGCGCCGACATCCACGAACTGCTGGCAATCATGGGCCAGTACATCGAACTCATCGCCCAGGAAGCCGGCCACCTCGCCACCCGCGTGAGCTGGACCGCATTCAGCAACGGCGGCACACCGAAGAGCAAAAAGAACAAGGGGAGTAAGCGCAAATGATCGGCATTCCTAAAACCGATACCCTGCAACACAGCCGCATCAGTGCCAACATCAATACCGGCTACCAAGTCACCACAGCAGACGGCCGCCCGGCGCGCTTGGCCATCATTGATGCCGATGGTAACGTCATCGAGTCCGGCGATGCTGTGGCGAAGGAAGCCTGGAACGTGTGCATCGCCGTGCAGAAGAACTTCTGGATCGGCCAAGGCCATCTGGTGGTGCATAGCGCACCACCAAGCCTCTCTTCCACCGACAAGCAGGCGGCATAAGCCGCCTAGAAATCCTCTCCGGCGCGCCACGCGCCGGTGCGCCTATCCACCCGCAACAACCTCGGCTTACCGCCCTTTGGGATCAGCAGCATGTCGATCACCCTGCCCAGCCGACCCTCTGGCGCGATACCTCGCATGTAGATCACGATCCGCTCAAACGTATCCATCACCAACTGGCGCACCTGCTCCCGCGCGGCATAATCTCCCGCCTCCACTCCCGCCGCCAAGGCTGCCCAGCGCGCCGCTTGCGCCGGCTCTGCATGATTTGACCGCGCTGCCAGCTCGCGCTTCAACTGCTGCACCCGCGATTGCATTACGCCCTGCTGCTGCTCAAGCTCTCGCGCCCGGCGCACAAATGCCAGCGGCGCAGCCCCGCTATCGTCAGCCAACAAGGCATCGGTGATTTTTGAGAGCTGGCGTTCCAGCTCCCCCACTTCACGGTTGGCCGTCGCCAGCTGCTGCCGCAAGCCTTGGCCGTCATCTGGCGTTTCGTGAAGCCGCTGCAGGTTCAACTGGTCCGCGCAGTAGTTGAGCAGCGCCCGCTCTATCGGTACCACACTGCAACTCCCGCCAGCGCTGCAGCCTGCATTTTTGCTGTATGACGTGCAATGCAAGCGCCGGTGACCATCGGCAATGGTGCCGTCGGCGCGCAGGCGATTCATGATGTTCTGCGCCACCAGCGCGGTACCGCAGTATCCGCATGCCGTGAGCCCAATGCCGGTGATGATGCCGGGTATCTCGCCAGCGCCGCGCCGACGGAATCGCTGGCCCGCCAGCAGCTGCAACTCGTCATACTCCGCATCTGTCAGCAGCCGCGGGTAGTAGTTTTCCAACAGATAATCCTCGCCATCTACAGCAATCCGCTTGGCGCCCCGCAGCGCCGGCAGCCTGATCAACCGGTAGATCTGCTGCCCGGCAATGCCCCAGCTGGTCAGCTCGTAGCCCTTTTCATGCATCAACTTTGCAGCCCGCCCGGCGCCAAGCCCCTGCCGATAAAGATCGAGCGCCACATGCACCGCCTTAACCCGCTCAGGGATCAGCTCCCATGCAGTACCAGTCCACTGCACCCATGCTGGGTCTTTCCCGTTGCGGATCAACCCCCGGTAAGTGCCTGCCACCCAGCCATCACAAAGCCGCCGGATGCTGGCCTTTACTCGCTTACTTTTGGTATCCGATTCTTCATGCGCGCGAATCATCACCAGCAGGCTGTAAACCAGGTCCATCGGCTGCGCTTTCAACCCCGCTCGGTTGTACTCCCGCCCGTCGCTGGCCGTCACTACGGTGATGCCGGCATTGATGATCTGCGCCAGTTGCGCCTGGGCCTGAATAGGCTCGGCCCGACTCAAGCGATCAAGCCCCTCGACAATCAGCACCGACCCTTCGGGGATGCGGCCCTCACTAACAGCCAGCAAAAAAGCACCGAGCGCGCCCTGCTTAACATGCTGCTGGTGATACGCCGAAAGCCCCTCATCCCTGAGCGACAACGATTCATCCAGCACCAACCCACGTCCGGCAGCCCACGACTGGGCGTAAAGTAACTGCCGATCTGCACTACTCCCCGTCGCCTGACGTGGATCAGAAAACCGCAGATAGCTGTATACTCGCGCGCTATTTTTTGTCATGCCGCACCACCGAGGATCGTTTTATGTCGACTAATGTACCTACTATAGGGTTTATATCACTAGGTTGCCCGAAAGCCCTGGTCGACTCCGAACGCATCCTGACCCAGTTGCGCATGGAAGGGTACGAGGTCGTCGCTACCTATCAGGATGCCGACGTGGTGGTGGTCAACACCTGTGGCTTCATCGACGCCGCCAAAGCCGAATCGCTGGACGTGATCGGTGAAGCCATCGCCGAAAACGGCAAAGTCATAGTCACCGGCTGCATGGGCGTGGAAGAAAGCGCGATCCGCAACGTACACCCCAGCGTACTGGCCGTCACCGGCCCGCAGCAGTACGAACAAGTGGTCAACGCCGTTCACGACGCCGTGCCACCGAGACTCGATCACAACCCGCTGATCGATCTGGTGCCGCCGCAAGGCATCAAACTCACCCCGCGCCACTACGCCTACCTGAAGATTTCCGAAGGCTGCAACCACAGCTGCAGCTTCTGCATCATCCCATCGATGCGCGGCAAACTGGTCAGCCGCCCGGTGGGTGACGTCTTGGGCGAGGCCGAGCGCCTGGTCAAAGCCGGGGTCAAAGAGCTGCTGGTGATCTCTCAGGACACCAGCGCCTACGGCGTCGACGTGAAATACAAAACCGACTTCTGGAACGGCCAGCCGGTGAAAACCCGCATGCTGGAACTCTGCGAAGCCCTCAGCACACTCGGCGTCTGGGTGCGCCTGCACTACGTTTACCCGTACCCCAACGTCGACGATGTAATCCCGCTGATGGCCGCTGGCAAGATCCTGCCGTACCTGGACATCCCCTTCCAGCACGCCAGCCCGAAAATCCTCAAAGCCATGAAGCGCCCGGCTTTCGAAGACAAGACCCTGGCACGCATCAAGAAATGGCGCGAACAGTGCCCGGAGCTGATCATCCGCTCCACCTTCATCGTCGGCTTCCCCGGCGAAACCGAAGAAGACTTCCAATACCTGCTCGACTGGCTGACCGAAGCCCAGCTCGACCGCGTTGGCTGCTTCCAGTACTCCCCAGTGGAAGGCGCCCCCGCCAACCTGCTGGACAGCCACGTACCGGACGAGATCAAACAAGACCGCTGGGATCGCTTCATGACCCACCAACAAGCCATCAGCACCGCCCGCCTGCAGATGAAAGTCGGCAAGGAAATCGAAGTACTGATCGACGAAGTCGACGAACAAGGCGCCATCGGCCGCTGCTTCTTCGACGCCCCGGAAATCGACGGTAACGTCTACGTTGCCAGCGACCAGCAGCTCAAGCCCGGGGACAAAGTCTGGTGCCGCGTCACCGACGCCGACGAGTACGACCTCTGGGCCGAAACGATCTAAATACGCCTATAAAAAAGCGGTATCCCAATTACACCTTGCATCAAGCTGAAGCCTGCATAGGTCGCACAACACGTAGGTTGGGCTGAGCTCCGCGAAGCCCAACAAAGCCCAACGCAGAAGTTTCAGCCGCTACCGGAAGCATGGATGTGTTGGGCTTCGTCGCTGCGCGACTCAGCCCAACCTACAGGTGCTTGCAACACATAACCGGGACATAGCGACAAAAAAGCCCCGCACCTGCGGGGCTTTTTTATGCATGCTCAACAGGGCTCATACCCTACCGACTGGGGCACATGAGCACGGTCAAGGCATCAGTGAGACGAGGGGCTACATACTGTGAAGAGCCTTCGTATACCCGGTCGAACCCACGTACCTCCATATGGCTAAACTTTTCCTTATCTCCCCACCCCTGAGCCACCCCATGGCCAAGCTCAAGGTCTACTACGACGGCGCCTGCCCGCGCTGCGTCGCCGACCGGCGCCGTTACCAGACATTCAGCCCCGATAGCGACGACTCGGTGCAATGGCTCGATATCACCGGGCGCGATGAAGAACTGCGACGAATCGGTATCGACCCCTACCAGGCCCTGACCGAACTGCATGTACAGGACGAACAGGGCCGTATCCACCGCGAACTGGACGCCTATATCCTGCTGATGGGCCGCACCCGCCACCTCAAACCCCTGGCCTGGCTGCTCGGCCTGCCAGGGCTCAAGCGACTGCTTTCCTGGAGCTACCGGCGCTGGGTGCTACGCCGGCTCAGGCGCAGTGGTCGGCTCTGAGCGGCCGTTCAGCGATCCAGCGGGCTCACCACCCCCAAGCCACCACGGTTAAGCACATGGGTATAAATCTGCGTGGTCTTCACGTCCGCATGGCCCAGCAGTTCCTGAACGGTGCGGATATCCTGGCCGCTTTCCAGTAGATGAGTAGCAAAGGAGTGACGCAACGTATGCGGCGTTGCTGGCTTGATCAACCCCGCCCGGCGGACCGCCTCACGCACCGCTCGCTGAATGGTCTTCTCATGCAGATGATGGCGAAAAATGCCGCTAGAGCGCGGGTCCTGCGAGCGGTTACCGGAAGGAAAAACGAACTGCCAGCCCCACTCCGCCGCAGCATTCGGATACTTGCGCGCCAAGGCAAACGGCAGGTTGACCCGCCCATACCCCTCGGCCAGATCTTGCTGATGCAAAACCATGACCTCCTCCAGGTGTTGCCGCAGTGGCGCCAGCACCCGCCGCGGCAACATAGTCACGCGGTCCTTCTGGCCCTTACCGTCACGCACCAGAATCTCGCCACGGGCAAACTCCACATCCTTGACCCGCAAACGCAACGCCTCCAACAAGCGCAGACCCGAGCCATATAACAGATTGGCCACCATCCAGTGCACACCCGACAACTCGGCCAATACCCTGGCCACCTCCTCACGCGTCAACACCACCGGCAAATGCTTAGGCTTCTTGGCCCGGACAATCCCCTCCAGCCAAGGCAACTCAATCTTCAGCACCTCTTTATAAAGGAACAGCAGCGCCGCCAAGGCCTGGTTCTGCGTCGAACCCGCCACGTTCCGGTGAACCGCCAAATGCGTAAGAAAAGCCTCGATCTCCGCCGCCCCCATCTCCGCCGGATGACGATACTGGTGAAAGCGGATATAACGCTTCACCCACTCGGCGTAGACAGCCTCGGTTCGAATGGAATAGTTTCTGAGTCGAGTTTGCTGGCGCACTTGATCCAGCAGTCTGGGCTTGCCGTCTTCCATGTCGTGTTTCTCCCTGAGTAATGTCGCGCTTGCCGCGACCACCTCTAAGCTAGACAAGGACTTACAGGACGACAAGGAACGTTATACGACATGCCGCCGCGACAAAAAACGCGACATGGCATGTCGCCTAATTATTAGTTATGTTACAAGGAGTTGAAATTGATATCTGAGATAGTAGGGAAAATAGTTGGTTTAATTCTCGCGCATAGCGTCCTTATTGGGAGTGAGCTTCAAGAAGGCGAACTACTAGTACCTGTTGTCATTTACTACCAGGATGGCTTACGGAAAATAGAAGCATTTGAGGCTGACACACAGAATGAAGCTGTGCTACTCGGTCAGCAGTTTCTAAGCTCTCTGCCCGAAAACGTCGAAAGTTGGGCTTATGTTCAAGATGGATTAATTACGCTTGAAAACGGACAAAAACAAGATATCTATTTCATAAAGGCATGGACTAGCGGCATGCGGATGCCGCTAGAGTTATATCAAATGTATCAACTTCATCCTTTCAAGCTAATCGACAATATTAAGGTATTAAATTTTGAAGATAGCGGGTTGAACCCAGATGACGCAAATTTATTTACTTCCGCGCTAGAGGAGGGGATTTTCTCTCACCCGAGCGCAACCAAAGAACAACTAAATCAGTGGTTTTAAAAACACCACATAACAAACCAGCAACTGCCAAGTCGGTGTTATATTTATTATTCGACTACACGCTTTGGTATTTTTATGTATACCGACCACATAACAAGCGGTTCAAGTTCGCTCGCTGCGCTCACTCGGGACGGGCTAAAGCCCGCCCCTTAACCTATCGTTAGAGGTAATATGTCAGATACTCAGCCAGACATAAATCAAATGAAGGACGTTGAGTTTTACGCAGCAAATCTCAATGCTTGGTTTAACACCAGATTTGAACATGATAAAAGCCTATTAGCTTTGAGTGCCGGCGCAGTAGGTTTGCTAATAACGCTTATCTCGACAGTGGGCGTCAGGTCTGTAGAAACACTGATTCTATATATCCTTTCTTTGGCCTGTTTCGTTGCTTGCCTTGGGGCATTGCTATGGATATTCAGGAGGAATGCAAAACACCTAGAGGACATAGTAAGAGAAGCTGCAATAAACGACCAGCTATTAAATATTTTGGATCGCATAGCGGTTACCTCTTTCATGCTTGGCGTAATACTTTCTTCCATAATAGGTATCTCAACCGCAATCCATTCCTACACAGATAAGGCCACAAAAATGACTGAGAAAGAAATCACATCTAAATTGGTAATCGCGCAGGAGTCATTCGCAGGAATCTCCGCAATGAAACCTGCATCTAAAGAGCAGGCCAGCATAAACAACATAAATAATATGCGCCCCGCTGCAACTCCAAAAACTACAGAGCCAGCAAAAAAAGAAGACAGTAAATAAGCTTCAGCTAACTTTTGCGCAACCTCTAACAAGTCGCTCAAATCGTTCGCTTCGCTCACTGGGACGGGCTAAAGCCCGCCCCTTAGCTTAATCGTTAGGCCTATGCGCATGAAAATATACGCAATCATATTTATCTGCTTTCTTATTACCGGTTGTGACGGACCATTCAGCGCAGATGAGTCTGTCGCAAGAAGGCAATTGCTTGAAATTGCACCCATTGGCTCAGATGTACGCTTCGCAGTGATCGAACTGGAAAAGCGAGGGTTTGATTGCCGATGGTATCAACAACAAGCATTTGTAGGGCTAAGCGGAAAGCACAATTACCTTTACTGCAACGAAGAAAAAATGGTCAGGCCACTAATTTCAAGGCGCTGGCAGCTTGCCCTTGTACATGATAACTATATTGTCACAGATGCAAAATTTGGTATTTCTCTTACTGGCTTATAAGAAATGCCTAACAAGACGCTGAAATCGCTCATTTCATTCGCTGGGACGGCGTGCCGCCGCCCCTTAGCTTAATCGTTAGCGGTAAAAAATGAAATTTATAGTGTCTGAAAAATACAAGCATCAAGGAAAACGAAAGACTATATTCGCCACAATCCTTGTCGCCGCCTTAATAGCAGGCTTTATATTAATGTTCGTTAGTAGCAGTGATCTATCAAACAAGGCAATCGCTGCAATCGGCATATTCTTTCT
>JBOICE010000492.1:0-4731 GCA_050739815.1 Pseudomonas sp.
TTATGTGCAGGCGCATCCGTCGCAGCATTACAGCCTGCGCTGGCTGGGCGCGCAGCTGGCGGGGTTTATCGAGGGCTATCTGGTCGCCGAGCAAAGCGCGCCGTTGGCGGAGTTGGCGCGGTTGGAGTGGGCCTTCACCCTGGCTTTCGATGCGCCTGAAGCTGCGCCGTTGACGCTGCACGACATGGCCACGCTGCCCCCCGAAGACTGGCCCGGTCTGCAGGTACGGCTACTGCCCAGCGTGCAATGGCAGGCCTGCCACTACAACAGCCTGGCGCTCTGGCGCGCGGCCAAGGCCGAGGACGAGCTGCCAACCAGCACGCCGCTGGAGCAGCCGCAGGTCTGCCTGATCTGGCGTCAAGGTCTGGTCAGCCGCTATCGCAGCCTGAGTGCGGCAGAGGCCCAAGCGCTGCACGGCATGAGCCGGCAAGGCTGGAGTTTCGCCGAGCTATGCCTCGAGCTGAGCGCGCAGGGTGACGCTGCGCCAGTGCAGGCCGCGACCTGGCTCAAGCAGTGGCTGAGCGATGGGTTGCTGCAACGGCTGCCCTCATAGGCAACGGCTCTTATGCCAATAGCGAGGTTGTTGAACCTATTGCTTGGTCAGCGAGTCATTTGAACTACGCTTGCACTGATGAGTGTGAACGGGGGGTTCCTATGCTGGCGCAACTTCCGCCGACCCTGCGCGACCTGCAATTGCCATTGCGGCTGCGCTTGTGGAACGGCCATGAACTCGACCTCGGCCCCGCGCCGAGCGTCACCATGGTGCTCAAAGATCCAAGTCTGGTCGCGCAATTTACCCATCCCAGCCTGGATGCGCTGGGCGGTGCTTTCGTGGAGGGGCGCTTGGGCCTCGAGGGACCTATCAGCGAAGTCATTCGCATCGGTGATGTGCTCAGCCAAGCGCTGCTCGGCGAGAGCGACGCGGTCCTGCCGGCGCGCACCGAGCATGACAAGGCCACCGATGCCGCCGCCATTGCCTATCATTACGACCTGTCCAACGACTTCTACGCACTCTGGCTGGATCGCGAGATGGTCTACTCCTGTGCCTATTTCGAGAACGGCACGGAAGACCTCGAGCAGGCCCAACAGGCCAAGCTGCGCCACCTCTGTAAAAAACTGCGCCTAGAGCCGGGCGAGCGTCTGCTCGATGTCGGCTGTGGTTGGGGCGGTTTGGCGCGTTTTGCCGCCCGCGAATTTGGCGTGCAGGTGTTCGGCATCACCCTCAGCCAGGAGCAGCTGGAGCTGGCGCGCGAGCGGGTCAAGGCCGAAGGCCTGGAGGCCCAGGTGCAGTTGGAACTGCTGGACTACCGCGACCTGCCGCAGGACGGCCGCTTCGACAAGGTCGTCAGTGTCGGCATGTTCGAGCATGTCGGCCACGCCAACCTGCCACTCTACTGCCAGCGTCTGTTCGGCGCGGTGCGGGCCGGCGGGCTGGTGCTGAACCACGGCATCACGGCCAGGTACACCGACGGCCGGCCGGTCGGCCGGGGTGCCGGCGCCTTTATCGGCCGCTACGTGTTCCCCCACGGCGAACTGCCGCATGTGGCCCGCATGATGGCGCACCTCAGCGAGGCCGGTCTGGAAGTGGTGGACGTGGAAAGCCTGCGCCGGCATTACGCGCGGACCCTGGATTTCTGGAGCGCGAATCTAGAAAGCAAGTTGGCGCAAGCCGCTACGCTGGTGCCGGAGCAGGTGTTGCGGATCTGGCGCTTGTACCTGGCCGGTTGTGCCTATGGGTTCGCGCGGGGCTGGATGAATCTGCATCAGATTCTGGCGGTCAAGCCGTTGAGCGATGGCTCGCACGAGCTGCCCTGGAGCCGGGCCGATCTTTACCGCTGAAGCTGAAAGCTGCGCGCGCCGGGGCAGCCTCACAGAATCGGTGAAATCAGCCGCGCGACCCGCATGCCGAGCTGCCGCAGGCGATGGATATGTTGGTCGTCACCGACGGCCAGTTCGCGCGCTTGCGCGAAGTCGTCTTCGAGCATTCGCTCGACCTCCTTGGCAAAGCCGCGGTCGACGGTGAGCAGCATGATCTCGAAGTTCAGGCGGAACGAGCGGTTGTCCAGGTTGGCGCTGCCGATGGCGGCGGCGTCTTGGTCGATCAGCAGGACTTTCTGGTGCAGGAAGCCCGGCTGATAGCGGAACACGCGCACGCCGGCATGCAGCGCTTCAACGGCGTACAGGCTGGAAGCGGCATACACCATGCGGTGATCGGGCCGCGCCGGGAGCAAAATCCGCACGTCGACATTGCGCAGCACCGCCAGGCGCAAGGCGGCGAATACCGCCTCGTCGGGGATGAAATACGGGCTGGTGATCCAGATCCGCTCGCGCGCCGCCTGGATCGCTTCGACGAAGAACAGCGAGCAGGTTTCCTGCGCATCTGCCGGGCCGCTGACCAGCACCTGACAGAGCATTCCGCTACTGGGATAGGCCGCCGGCAGGATCAGCGGCGGCAACTGCCGGGTGGCCCAGAACCAATCCTCGGCGAACGACTCCTGCAGGCAGGCCAACACCGGCCCGCGCAGTTCGATATGGGTATCGCGCCAGGGGGCCAGCGGCGGTTTCTGGCCGAGATATTCGTCACCGACATTGTGCCCGCCGATGAATCCGCACTCGCCATCCACCACCACGATTTTGCGATGGTTGCGGAAGTTGACCTGAAAGCGGTTGAGCATCCCGCTGCGGGTGGCGAAGGCTTCAGTTTGCACCCCACCGTTGCGCAAGCGCTCGACATAGCTGTGCGGCAGAGCATGGCTACCGATGCTGTCGTAGAGCAAGTAGACGGCGACCCCGGCCGCGGCGCGTTCCAACAGCAAGGCTTGCAGGCGGCGGCCTAGGGCATCGTCATGGACGGTGAAGAACTGGATGAGGACCGCCTGCCGGGCTGTGGCGATGGCGGCGAAGATCGCCGCGAAGGTGGCCTCGCCATCGATCAGCAGACGTACTTGATTGTTCGCCAGGCACGGCATCTGGCTCAGCCGCGGCATTGCGCGCAGATTGCCGTAGGCCACGGATTCGCTTGCCGCCAGGGCTTCTTCTACCCAGGGTCGCCAGTTCAAGCTCGCCATCGCGTCGTGCATTTCGCGGTTGGCTTGGCGCCGGGCTTGGATGTAGGCATCGAAGGTGCTGCGGCCGAACACCAGATATGGCAGCAATGTCAGATAGGGCATGAACAGCAAGGCGATCGCCCAGGCAATCGCACCCTGTGCCGTGCGCACGGTGAACACTGCATGGATCGCCGCGGCGATCCCGAACAGGTGCACCAGTGCAAGCAGATAGCCGAATAGCGGGGGAATGCTGAAGTCCATGGGTGAGTATTTTCCTTAGATCCTGCTCAATATCTGCCGCGCTTGGCTGTGCTGCATTAAAAACAGGCGCGGCCAGCCCGGAGGGTGGGTGAAATGAGTAGTACAGATTTACCATTCGTGAACTCGGCTCGGGAACGGCCTCACCCACCTCCGTACAGTTGTCCGTTTCCTCGCCCGTTCTCGCGACCTTCCAATGACCTGTTACTCCAAGTGCCGCCAGAGAGGCCTGGTTAAGCGCGAATGTGCCCTCTGCTGCTGCAACTGTCAGCAACTGACGGTCTCTACTACAGGGTAGGCTACCGCGGGCCAACAGCGACGGCACCCCATTCGGGCGGGCCACGCTGGCCGTATAAGCACCCTCTGCAAGGAGTCCTGAGCATGAACATCCGCCTTCTTACCCTCAGTGCGGCGATCTGCTTGCTACCCCAACTGGCCCAGGCGCAACCGATGCAACCCGGGCTCTGGGAAATCGGCTCGAACAACCTGCAGGTCAATGGCCAGGCGTTACCGAACCTGGATCAATTGCTCGTTAATTTACCGGCAGAGCAGCGGCAAATGGCCGAACAGGCAATGGCGAAAGAGGGTGTCGCGATCGCTGGGCAAGGGGTGCGCGTCAGAGCAGGCCAAGACCGACACTATTCCCCTGCAGGATACGCAAGCCGGTTGTACCCAGCAGATCACCGAACGCAGTTCGCAACTCTGGAAGTTCCGCTTTAGCTGCCCGCAGGGCAAGGGCGAAGGGCAGACGCGTTTTGTCAGTGATCGTGAGTTCGTTACCACGCTCAACAGCACCTTCACTGCGGGCGGCCAACCGCAAAGTGGCAGCCTGGAGTCCCACGGGCTCTGGCTGGTGGCGGATTGTGGGACGTTACAACCACGTCAACCTTAGTCCGCGCGCTGCGTGTTCGTACAGCCGGGTCCCGGTGTCGGTGAGTTCGGTGCGTGGCACATTCCTCCCTTTTTTGAGAGGAAAACTATCTCTCCTATGCATTTTCTTCCAAGGGTGACAGGCACAAGCTGCATCCATTCGCGGGGCACCAGCATTTTGCCAACCCCCGAGCCCCACCATGACGATCTGGTCCATACTCCAAACTTACGAAACCACCCTCAACAGCAACGACATCGACACCATCCTTAGCCGGTATGACAGCGAGCCGGTGTTTATGCCGCGGCACGTTCCCGCCCCGATTGGCCGGGATGCCGTCCGTGCCGGTTACGAGCAGGTCTTCGCCACCATCAAGCGCGCAATACGTTTCGACCTCCACGAGGTCGAGGAAGCCGACGACTGGGCCCGCACCAGCTCAGCGGGCCGCACCCGCATTCTCGCTGCGGGCCAAGGAAGGGCCGGGTTGCGTGTGATACGCCGGTTATTGCAAGCGTGGTCGCCGGCGGTTTGCCGAAATCGGTGAGCGCTTTGGATCGG
>JBOICE010000493.1:0-5797 GCA_050739815.1 Pseudomonas sp.
CATGACCTTTACGACGAGGAGATCATGCCTGAACGACACAATCATAGATGCGCTCGACGGCGGTACTGCCTGGCTGGACTGCTGCTGCTGGCCTCCGCCACCGCGGCGCCTGCTGTGCATGCGCAGACCACCTCGCACGTGATCGTGAATGGTCAGCGGCTCTCGCCCGTACAGCTGCGTGCGCTGGAGCTGAAGTACCGGGTTCGTACCGTCCCTGGACGCTACTGGTACGATCGCAGCTCCGGCGCCTGGGGCATCGAAGGCGGTCCAACCGCCGGGCTCATAGTGCCCGGGCTGGCCCTGGGCGGACCGCTGCGCGCGGACGCATCCCGCGGCACCACTCTGGTCTGGGTGAACGGCCGCCGCTTGCCCTGGCAGGACCTGGTTGCGCTGCAGCAACTCACGGGTCCAATCCAGCCGGGCCGCTATTGGCTGGATGCGCGCGGTAATGCGGGCTTCGAGCGCGGTCCCGCGCTGGTCAATCTTCAACAGCTCGCAAACCGCGGCCGGCGCAGTGCGTGGAGCTCCTATACGCGCAACACGGACGCGAGCGTCGGCGGCGACGGCAGCTTCTTCTACTACATCGACCGCACCTCGAGCGCCACCGGCGGGCATTAGACAGCGTTGGTGCTCGAACTGCAACGAACGATTACGAGCACGATCACATCATGACCGGTCACAGAGAGGTGGCTTCGAATGGCGCCTGGCTCGCCCAATAGATCGGTGCTCTCAGGGGCACTCTTCGCGCTCGGCCTCGCGGGTTGCACGCGGCGGCAGGTTGCCGATGTCAACACCGGCGCTGATGTCGTGACCGAGTGCATCGGGTCGTGAGGAGTTTCACGCGGAGACACGGTGGCGCGAAGAACGAAATCAGTTCTCCGCGCCTCCGCGTTTCCGCGTGAAACTCTGTGTATTCCGGTTTCACTCCGATTCCGCGCGTCTGGAATCAGGGCAGCAACGCGATACTGCACCTCATGCTGCCTGCCGCGGGGCTCCGCAGCTCCCGCGTGACACCTCTCACCGATACGGCCAATGGAGGCACCATGCGCAAACTCGAATCCTTGCTCCTGATTCCACTCCTCGCCGCAGCCGGCTGCAGCTGCCTGAGCAATGTCGCGTACCGGCCGATTCCCGGACCAGCGCGGATCGAGCGTGCCGATGCAATACACGCGGCCAACGCTCACGCAGCAACAGCGAACGCATTCGCGAACAGCGCAGCGCCGGCATCGTTCGCCGCCGCGCAGGAGGGCCATCGCAACCCTGAGACAGCGTTCTGTCTGGCCTGCCTGATCGCGGGCGGCGGCCACTTCTATACGGGTGAAACGACCAAAGGCGCAGTCCTGGCCGGCATCGCGGCCGGCGCACTCATCGGCGGAGCCGCGCTCTCATCGAGCGGCGATTACGGCGACTGTGAATACAACCCGGAAACCTTCGACTGTGAGGAATCGAACGGACGCCTGCCGCTCTGGATTGGTGCTGGCATTGCGGCCGGCAGCTGGCTCTACGGGATCATCGATGCACGTGCCAGCGCGGAGCGCGTGAACGCGCGCAACGGACGTCAGGGTGCGGTCATCGACACGCGACCCTGGCTGGGTCTGCGCCGCGGCCAGCCGAGCGCGGGGCTGCAGTTCCAGCTGTCGTGGTGACGTGACTTCGGCACGGGAGCAAGGACCGCAGGCGCGGTCTGCGGTTCGCTACTCGACTATGATCCTGCGGGTGACCGTGACCAGCTTTCGCTGCGGCTTGCGCTGGCCGCGGATTGTTATTTCGGCGGTCCCCGTGCGATCCGGCGCGGAATGCATCGCCGTAGTGCTCAATGGCACCAAGCACCCTGCCGTCATCCGCGGGTCGCAGGAACTCAGTTGGAGACGAGCTCGCCAGTACGAGGCTCGATAGGACCAGAAGTTGCCGACGAAACACGGTGCGGCCTCCGGCCGGGATGCGTGTGTGAGCACGATACCATTGAAATGCATGGCGTCCTGAGTTCGAGACGCTACTCGACGTACCCGAGCTCACGGTCGAACTCTGCGTCATCCATTCGCCAAATCCTCAACAGCGGGTAAATCACGGCAATGAGGATGAGCACGGTTCCGGCCCGGCCAACGCGCAGCCTCAGGCCGCGCAGCTCGAGCTCGATGAATTTCAGTCGTATCCAGGTCCACGCGACCAGCGCCAGTGCGCCAATGATCAGACGAGGGAGCATGGCCACGAGCATGACGCGGCGCACCTCCCGTTCGCTGACATCGTCGGGCAACTGTTTCAGCCGCCTGAACACACGTCGCGTCGTCATGGCAGCGCTTCTCGATCTTCGTTACAGTCGGGCCGTCCCGGCAACAGCCGCGGATGCGGAGGCCGGATGTCGCCGCTGAACACGAAGCAAACCAGGGAGGATTGCTCGACCGTCGCCTTCGCGAGCCAACCCTTCGCCCGCACGTCGATCGACACCCGCAGCTGTGCGGCCCGGAAAGGGAGTGCAATGCGGGAGAGATCGCTGATGTACGTGGACTCGCGGCGGAAGTGCGCATCCTGCGCAGCCAGGATCGCAGCCAACTGACGCTTCACGTATGACGCCGGACCCTCTTTTGTCCGCACCAGCATCACCGGAATTCCGTGTGTGCGGTTGAATGTCGAATCCTGAGGGTCCATGCAAACGATCTGAATCGACAGGATGTCCTCGGTCTTCAAATCCCTGAGTATGGAATCCGGATCCACCGTGATGAACGCACCATCCAGGGCAACCACTCGATCGCTTCGTGGAGGCTGAGGCCCGCACTTCAGTGCAGCCTCGGGTGGCGTAGCGGGTGCGCTGGCCAACTGCAAGGCATGCGCAAACTGAATCAACCGAAGGATCAGAAATGTCATGGTTCCCCGTCGTTTCGCATTGTCCAGGGGAAAGCAGGGCTCGTATCAGTGCATCACCATAGGTTCGGCATTACCGCAAGCAGCGGCGCGGATGCCCTGGCGACGGACAGAGATATTGCACGACCGGATCTGCATCGCAAGGACGCCGCTGCCGGCCCAACGGCAAGTGAGCCGAGCATCCTCACAGGAGTCCTTTCACCAGACAGTTCACGAGCGCACGTGCAGCCTGACCGTCGGGTCGAGGCTCGGATTGTAGATGGCGACACTGCAACCAGCCAGGCTCCCCGTCTCGCCCGCCCGCCGCAGTAGCGTGGTGAGTTCCCAGGGCGACATGCCGCCCGGCTGTCTGTAGTCCACGGCGGGCATCACATCATCGTCGAGCACATCCGCATCGAGGTGAAGCCAAAAACCGGCCAGTTCTGAACTTGTCAGAATTGCCACGGCTTCGGCCGCCACGGCCTCGATCCCCCGTCTACGTATCACGTCGAGCTCGAACAAAGCGATGGATGTGGCGCGGATGTCCTGCGCGCCTGCGCGATCGCGCTCGGTTGCGTCGCGAGCGCCTACCGCAATCACATCTTGATCGCGCACCAGTGGCGGCGGACCATCGATGTGCGTGAGCAGCGGCGGACCGCGGCCGGTCACCAGCGCCAGATCCATGTCGGCCGCTTCGCCCGTGGGAGATGCCCGAGCAGGCCACCCAGAACCACACTGCAATCCCCGGCCAGCACCAGCGGCAGGTCACCAGCACGCACCACGGCAGCAACCTGCCCGGCGAGTGATACCGGCGTCTCTTTCAGCGCGCCTGCGTTCAGCACGCCAGTGTCCCTGGGCCGGCTGCGGTCGTAGGAAACCAGAACGTCGACACGCTCGGTTCTCGGGGATCCGAGTTGCTCGTGAAGCCCGGCACGCCGAAGCGCATCGGGCAAGTTCTCGACACCGGTAGGGCGCAAGCCGAGGTTGGACGGGAACTCGATGATGACGAACCGGGTCATTGACACCGCTGGGAATCAGAAATCGTCTCTCAGACATCGCTCATCCCGCAAGCACCACTCCTGCAGCAACACAGCGCCCGGGACGCGGCCGACCCTCCACAGTTTTGTGGCTCGGCGAGCGGGCCGCGCAGTTCGCGTTGTTCAACCATGGACCATGCCTTACAATTGGGGCATGCAGCAAATCCTCGTAGCGCGACGATCCCCGCGCGTCCTCCATTCGCCTTCGGTGTGATGTCGTCGCCGCTGCGCGTGCGATCGATCCTCGGCAACCTCTCCGCTGGCCGCAGTATCACGGCATTGCTGCTTGCAGGCAGCGCACTCGCCTGGCTGTTCGTGGTCCTGGCACCTGGCGGCATGGCTACGGGGCCCATCGCGTTCGTGGCCGCGTGGACCGTCATGATGGCCGCGATGATGCTGCCCTCCGCCGCGCCACTCGTGCTGCTCTACCGGCGTGGCGCCTCATCGCGCAGTACGGCGATGCTCGTCGCAGGGTACCTGGTCGTGTGGGCCGCCGTCGGCGTGCCCGCGTATCTGGCCATGGAGCACCTGCCCATGACGCTCGCACCTGCGGCCCTCGCCGTGGCCGGCATCTACCAGCTGACTCCGCTCAAGACATCGTGCCTGCGGCAATGCCGCACGCCTGCTGACTTCCTGATGCAGCGCTGGGGCGGCGGTGCCTTGCGTCTCGGGCTGGAGCACGGGGTGTGGTGCCTTGGATGCTGCTGGGCGTTGATGGCCGTCCTCGTAATGGCTGGGATGATGGGACTCGCCTGGGTCGTAGGCCTTGCCGCGCTGGTCGCGGTCGAGAAATTGAGTGCACGCGGCGTGCTGGTGTCCCGTTTGGCGGGCGTTGGTTTCCTGGGTGCCGCCATCATCGAGGTGATTTTATGAGTGACTGGCAGCTGAACGGCAACATCATCATCGCCTGCAACTGCGACTTCGGTTGTCCGTGCAACTTCAACGCGCTGCCCAGTCGCGGCAAATGCGAAGGCGGCTGGGTCTGGGCGATTGACGATGGCGTGGTCCATGGCGTCCGGGTGGACGGTCTGGCCGTCGCCCTGTACGCAGACTGGCCTGGCGCGATTCACGAAGGAGGAGGCCGCGCCGTCGCCTACCTGGACGACCGCGCCAGCGAAGAACAGAAAGACAAGCTCGCGCGTCTCGTGCGCGGCGAATTCGGCGGGCCCTGGGGCATCTTCATCAACACGTACGAACTCGCGGGGCCGGAGCCGGCACGATTCGAGATCCGGTTCGCCGATTACGATACGCGGCTGCGGATCGGAGATGCGGTCGAACTCGAGTTGCAGAAGATCCGCAATCCCGTCACGCAAGCCGAAGTGCATCCCGAGATGATCCTGCCGGAAGGCCTGGTCGTCAAGCGCGGGCGGCTGGCCGCGTCGAGGGTTTTCCAGGTGCGTGATGGCGTCCGCTACGATCACTCCGGGCAGTACGCCGCGTTCGGCCCGTTCGCGTACGCATCCTCAGGGTGACCCGCCCCTTGAGCACCACGAATCCGAGAATGGTGTGATCACCGGCCGTCGACGTGACACCGTTGCGGACCGAGCCCGTGTACGCGTGAGCGCCGGGCCGCGTCACGATCGTCACAGTGCCACCCTTCTCCAGGTCGATTACACCGAAGTGAACCGCAGCCGTGCAGATCGACGAATCCCACGAATAGAGGTCGGTGCCTTTGACCGGTGCCGTCTGCCCACCTGCTGGACAGATGAATGTGAACTCGCGGCCGTTGGGTGCCAGGCGCTCAGCGGTTTGATCCCAGGAAATCCGGGGCGGAGGTGGCGGCGGGCTGGGAGGCTCGGGCGGTGCAGGTTCGACGTAGGCGGCCAGTGAAAAACTCACGTCCCATCTCTCCCAGGACTCTGCAGTCACGCCGTTACGGCGGCTGCCCGAATAACGTGGGCGGCCTTGCTGCATCTGGAGGA
>JBOICE010000494.1:0-5985 GCA_050739815.1 Pseudomonas sp.
GCCACGGGCAGCTAGCGATATCGTCGGATTCTGAACTATGCTGGCGCTGTAGCCGTCCTTCTTTAGGATCTTGTAGACACCCTCCCAACCGGAACCGTCAACGAAACCACCGTGAACCAGAACGATACTGATCTCAGATACTCCAGCCATGATCATCTCTTTCTTCAGTGATGGGTGCGGTCGGCCAGACTGCTTGCCGGCACAACATGAATGTCACCTGTTTGCGCCATTCTTTTGCGACGATGTCCCGATTCGATTGCCGCCCAACGCGCCGGGACTAAGTTGCACGCCCCTCCACGCGCGCGTGTACTCGAGTTCGATCTTCGCCTCTCAGGGCGCGGGGACAATCGCTGAGACCTGCGTGACAACTTCAGCCCCTCGTTATGCCGCAGTCCCGGCTCGCTTTCAATCAAGAGCACTCGGATACGGCATTACGTACTGAAAGGCAAAAACCTGCTCAATCCTCTCCATGTCCCGGGTGTTCCTCGTCACCAGAATCGCCCCGAGCTCTCGACACGAGTAGGCCAGGAGAATATCAAAAGCGAAGCTGCGGCGAACGTGGGCCAGTTGAAGCCCTTCTTTCTCGCGCAGGGTCGCGAGAGTCAATCCCAGGGCGTCCCACGCTGCCGAACTCGCTGTAACCACGCGGCGTCGGCGGACGAACGGGCCCAGCACGTCTTGTTCCAGCTTTTTGCGGTTTCTTGATGAAGTAACACCAGCGCGCAATTCGGACGCGACGATGGTGCTTAAGAAGAGACCAGGCGCGGCCCAATTCGAGAAATCGGTGAGCTGGGCCAAGTCCTCCGAGCTGCGGCTTGCATCGATATAGCAGTTGGCATCCAGGACGTACTTCCGCACTCAGTCCCGCCGATCGAACTCTGACTCGGCCAAGGTCTGGTATCCGCGGGTGAGTTCATGCCGGAACGCGACCAGATCCAGGGCGATTTCCACTGTCTCGCGCTCGGTCTCGACTCCCAAGAGCTTCTGCGCCTTTCTTAGAGCACGGGGATCCAGCCAGAATTCCTTCCGGACCTTCCCACGGCGGACAGCCCGTTTCCTGGAACCGGTACTCTTGGTTGGCATAGCGACGCGCCCTCCTGCAACAAGTGTACGGATAAATATGCCATAACGTCCGTACGCTCGCAACACGCGCGAATTCTACTGCGGTACAACGCGTTGGATTTCTGCCGCGCGCCCATCCAGGCGCACAAGCGACAGGTCGAGCCTTCACTTCATGAGGGCGCGCCAATTTCATGCCTTCGTTAGCACTCGACGTCCACCATCTCGCTACGTTCGATCGGGCTGTCCCTGGCGCGCGCGATAGAGGGTGGAAAGTGAACGAGGCGTCGCCGGAGTCGCTCTTCGTCGAGCCCTACGTCCGCGGAATCAGCGCCCGGTAGCGCCGCACTTCCTGCGGGCGGCCCCAGGCTTCGTAGAACCCGATCAACAAGCGCACATGGTTGAGTGCGAACGGATCCTTGATTCCACGCGCAATGAGCGGGCGATGCGCGGCCAGCAGGAAGGGCTCTGCGTCAGCGTACTTCTTTTGTGCGGTCAGACACATGCCCAGGCGCGCATTGGCACGAATGACGCGGTTGTCATTCTCGGGCGCCAGGGCACTGGCCAGCTCCAGCGCGCGGCGCAAGCGTGCTTCGGCATCTGCGTGACGCCCCAGCTCGAGCAACACCACGCCATGGTCCGTCAGCGGTCCCACCAGGCGGGCGTCTGCAACCGGAAGTTGCGACTGCAGGGTCAGGATGGCCTGCGCATAGGTGGAGTCCGCGGCGGCGGCGCGGCCCAGGCTATGCAGAGCCCCGGCGTGATTGCTGGCCCCAATGGCGGTCGATACGTGCTGCGCGCCGCGCAACTCTGTGTAAGCCGCAAGCGCGGCACGATAGAGCGGCTCGGCACGAGCAAAATCGCCGCGCCGCTGATAGTGCAGCGCGAACTCGTTCGCGGCTTCCGTGGCCTCGCCGCCGCTCGCGACTCCCAGCTGGTCGAACATGGCGAGCCCTTCGGCAAAGAGCTGCGCGGCGCTCGAGTCGCCCAGGTACGAGCGCGCGCGGGCGCGCGCGCTGAGGGCGCTCGCGAGTTGTGGATGCGGGGGAGTGTACACACGGCGCGCAATGTCGAGCTGCTCCGCGCTGAGCGAATCAGCGGCGCGCGCATTGCCCCTGCGCGTCAGGATGTTGGCGAGCGAGCTGAGATTCGCGATCAAGCGCGGATCGCCTGCCGGCCAGGACTTGCGGCGCAGCTCGAGCGCCTCGCGCATTCGTGCCTCGGCGCCCGCCAGATCGCCGCGCGCTTGCGCGATCCAACCGTGATTCACCAGCGAGCGCGGCAGCGCATCCCGGTTCATGCCCGGCTGCGCCCGCTGAAGGGCAATGGCGCCGTTGTACAGGCTGTCGGCCCGGATGTAATCGCCTTTCATCTGAAGCGCATAGGCGCGATCCGCGCTGACCTGGGCTGCTTCCGCGCTGCGTGGTCCGAAGCGCCGGTTGACAATGGTCAGCGCCTGGTCCAGCAAGGCGAGGGCGGTGTCGGGCTGCCCGCGCGCCGCAGTCAACACTGCGATGCGGCGCAGACTCTCGCCGATCTCGGCATGATCGGGTGGGAGCGTACTGCGCTCGAGCGCCCATGACTCCCGTTCCAGTGCAAGTGCGCGCTCGTAATCACCCAGGCTGCTCCAGGTTCGACTCAGCACACCCAGCAACTCCGCGCGCAACGCGGGCTGCGCGTCCAGGCCCTGGCGTACCTGCACCTCGCTGCGATCCACCACTTCCCGCATGGTGAGCTGCTGGCCTCGAGCCAGAACGGGATCCGCGCTCTCGAATACATCGGTCAGCAGCGCGCTCACCTGACGCGCGCGATCGCGCTCGCGCGCAATGCGCCGGGATTGAACCAGCGTGACCAGCGAAAAGGAAATCAACGCGAGCAGGAAGGCTGCGGCCGTTACCACACCAGCACGGTGACGGCGCACGAAGCGCGAGATCAGGTATCGTGTGGTCTCGGGGCGCGCGCGGATGGGCAGCCCGCGCAGCCAGCGTCGAACGTCCTCGCCCAGTTGCTCGACCGAGGCGTAGCGGCGCGCAGCGTCGGTCTGCGTGGCCGCGCGCACGATGGTGTCCAGGTCGGCATCGATGTCGCGGCGCAAGGGCAGCGGCGCCTGGGCGGATGGTGCTGCGCCCGTCGTCTCGCCCGTGCCTCCGCTCACGCGCGGTGTGCGTTGTCCGGTCAGCAGCTCGTAGAGCAGCAGCCCGAGCTGAAAGACATCGCTGGACGTGGATACGGGCAAACCGCGCAGTTGTTCTGGTGAGGCAAATTCGGGTGTCAGCAGGAACTGGCCCGTGCGGGTTTGCGAGTCCGTTTCCGGAAACGCCTGCGGGTCGAGCAACTTGGCAATGCCGAAATCGAGCAGCTTCACGCGCCCTTCGGCATCGATCAGGATGTTCGATGGTTTGATGTCGCGATGGATCACCAGGTGCGCATGTACGTGTTGCACGGCGGCGCACACGTCGCAGAACAATTGCAGGCGCTCACGCACAGCGAGCCCGCGCTCGTGGCACCAGCGGTCGATGGCAACACCGGGCACATACTCCATGGCGAACCAGGGGCGGCCTTCTTCCGTGACGCCACCATCCAGCAAGCGCGCGATGCCCGGATGTTCGATGCGCGCCAGGATGCGGCGCTCGGCCAGCAGTCGCGCCCGCAGCTCGGCATCCAGCAGATCGCGGCGCAACAGCTTGATGGCCGCGCGCATCTCGAACGCGCCGTCCGCACGCTCGGCCAGGTATACCGTGCCCATGCCGCCCCGTCCGATTTCCTCGAGCAAGCGCCAGGCACCCACGGTAACGCGCGACTCGAGCGCGGCTGGGCCGGCGTTTGGGTCGGGCAGCTGCGCTGGAGTCAATCCTTCGGCCAGTCGGTCGAGCGGACCTGATCGTTCGTGTGCCACCAGCATGCGCAGCACTTGACGGCACAGATCGTCATCGTCCACCAGTGCCGCGCGCACGAACGCGTCCCGCTCCGTTTGCGGCTGCAGCAGTACCGCATCGAATACCGCGTTCACACGCTCCCAGCGTTCACTGTTCATTGGCCCTCATCCGGCGCGCGCTGCCCACGCGTCAACTCGGCATTGAGCCAGGCGCGGCAGGCAGTCCAGTCACGTTTGACCGATGCCGGCGAGATGCCCAGCACTTCGGCCGTTTCCTCGATTTCCAGGCCGCCAAAGAATCGGCACTCGACCACGCGACAATGTCGGGCATTGACCGCTTCCAGTCGCGTGAGCGCTTCATCCAGCGCCAGCAGGTCATCGATATCGTTGAGACTCAAGTCCGCGCCCTGGATGAGCAGAGGCGAAACCGATGCGTCCCGCTTGGCACGACTGCGCGTGCGCGCGTAATCGATCAGCACCCGCCGCATGGCGCGCGAGGCCATGCTCAGGAACCGGGAGCGGTCGCGCCAGTCGACGGCCGAAATGCCGGTCAGGCGCAAGTACGCTTCGTGGACCAGTGCGGTGGTATTGAGCGTGTGCGCGGGACGCTCGGCGTGCAGATGCCAGTGCGCAATGCGGCGCAGCTCTTCGTAAACCCGGGGCAGAGCTTCATCGAGTTCTCGCCGTGGGTCGGGCGAGGCATCCGGCGCCTGTTCCATAGGTTGGCTTGGGGGCAGGAGGTGCACGCGAACCGCCCCGGGCAACGATAGCGGGACGGCACGCGGGTCTCAACACCGCTGTGAGCCACGACCGGCGCCTTTGTCGCCAACCTGAAGCAGGCGGCATCTGCCGCCTCAGACGGTCAGCTCATGCGCCGCCGTCCGCTGGCAACAAGGTAAAAAAACCATCCCCCATAGGAGACCACCATGCAATGGCGCCTGTCGCTACTCCTGCTGGCCCAACTCGCGGCCACCGGCTGTGCGTGTAAGCAAGCGGCAAATTACCAGCCCTATCCGGTGCCGCCCGTCGGAACACGTGCGCCAGCGGGCCTGGGTCTGTCGAGTCCCGGCTTCGAAGATTCCAATCGATTCAGCTCCGGCAGCGAGCGCTCTCTCGAAATGGCAGGCTTGGGCGCGGCGCAGGCCACTCCTGCGTACCGCAGTCCGCAAACCGCGTTCTGCCTGGCCTGCCTGATTGCAGGTGGTGGCCACTTCTACACGGGCGAAACGGTCAAAGGCGCGGCACTGCTGGGCATCACAGCGGGAAGCCTGGTCGTGGGTTCGGCGCTTTCCTCGGACGGCGGTGATGGCCAGAACCAGTGCGAATACAGCCCGGAGACGCACGAATGCGAGCCAGGCCGTGGACGAACGCCATTGTTGGTGGGCGCGGCCATCGCCGCCGGCAGCTGGGTCTATGGCATCATCGATTCTCGTGCGAGCGCGCAGCGCATGAACGCGCGCAACGGACCACAGGGCGGCGCCGAATTGGAAGCGCGGCCATGGTTGAATGTGCGGGGCGGCAACCCGAGCGCCGGACTGAGCTTCCGCGTGTCATGGTAAGGGGCTCGACGAACCGCGCTGCGGCCGTGCATCGCGTTGAGCGTACGCGCCGGACGTTCGCGCTGCACGACATCGCCGTGAGCCGCGGCCGGCGCGTTTGACGCCAGCCTGATGTACGCGGGATCTGCCCGCTCCAACTGGACGTCAGGACGATGATGCGACCAACGAAACAGTACGGGCGATGGAAAGACGAACTGTTCGCTGCCAGGCAGGCTTACAGGCGATGGAGCCTGCGCACGGGCCGCGCCGGGACCCTGGCTGCGCTGGTCCTGACGGCCGGCCTGGTGGGCGGCCAAACCGGCTGCGAATTGTGCGCACCCAGCGACCCGAACTGCGCGAAGCCCGAATGGTCGGTGTCGGTGGAGACGACTACGAAAGGAAGCAATCTGGACCCCGACGGCTACAGCGTGAACGTGAATGGCGTCATAAAGAGCATTGGCATCAACGAACGCATTGAAGCAGGGGATTTTCGCGAGGGCACGAGGATCAGCG
>JBOICE010000495.1:0-24626 GCA_050739815.1 Pseudomonas sp.
AAGACTTTGTTGGTCGGCTGGGGGCGCCAGAGCGCGCAATCCGCCACTTGAATTTAACGAGGAAAGGCATGAGCAAGCAGATTCTGATTCTTCCCGGTGACGGTATCGGCCCGGAAATCATGGCCGAGGCGGTCAAAGTGCTGGAGTTGGCGAATGACAAGTTCCAGCTCGGTTTTGAGTTGAGCGAAGACCACATCGGTGGCGCTGCCATCGACAAGCACGGCGTGCCGCTGGCCGATGAAACCCTGGCGCGTGCCCGTGCGGCGGACGCGATATTGCTCGGCGCCGTTGGCGGGCCGAAGTGGGACAAGCTGGATCGCGCCATTCGTCCGGAAAAAGGTCTGCTGAAGATTCGTGCCGAGTTGGGTCTGTTCGCCAACCTGCGGCCGGCCATCCTCTACCCGCAATTGGCGGATGCTTCGACGCTGAAACCGGAGTTGGTCTCGGGTCTGGATATCCTCATCGTTCGCGAGCTGACCGGCGGCATCTACTTCGGCGGCCCACGCGGTATCCGCACCTTGGAAAATGGCGAGCGCCAGGGTTACAACACCCTGCCGTACAGCGAAAGCGAGATCCGCCGGATCGCCAAAGTCGGTTTCGAGATGGCGCGTGTACGTGGCAAGAAGCTCTGCTCGGTGGACAAAGCCAACGTCATGGAGTCCAGCCAGTTGTGGCGCGAAGTGGTTGAGGAAGTGGCCAAGGATTACGCCGACGTCGAGCTCAGCCATATGTATGTCGATAACGCGGCGATGCAGTTGGTGCGGGCTCCCAAACAGTTCGACGTGATGGTGACCGACAATATGTTCGGCGATATTCTGTCGGACGAGGCTTCGATGCTCACCGGTTCCATCGGCATGCTGCCGTCGGCATCCCTGGATGCCAACAACAAAGGCATGTACGAGCCGTGCCACGGTTCCGCGCCGGATATCGCGGGCCTGGGGATTGCAAATCCACTGGCGACGATTCTTTCCGTGTCGATGCTGCTGCGCTACAGCTTCAACCAGAACGCCGCGGCGCAAGCCATCGAGAAAGCGGTGAGTCTGGTGCTGGATCAAGGCCTGCGCACCGGAGATATCTGGTCAGAAGGTTGTACCAAGGTCGGTACTCGCGAAATGGGTGATGCGGTAGTCGCAGCTCTGAGTGCACTCTAGTTTGCAAGTCAGGTAATCTCTCGGGCCCGCTGCCTCGGCAGTGGCCCACTTTTATGAAGGTGTAGTTGCGATGAAACGTGTAGGTCTGATCGGTTGGCGCGGGATGGTCGGTTCCGTACTCATGCAGCGGATGCTGGAAGAGCGGGATTTCGACTTGATCGAGCCGGTGTTCTTCACCACTTCCAATGTCGGCGGCCAAGGCCCGGCCGTGGGCAAGGATATTGCTCCGCTGAAGGACGCTTACAGCATCGACGAGCTGAAAAGTCTCGACGTGATTCTCACCTGCCAGGGCGGCGACTACACCAGTGAAGTGTTCCCTAAACTGCGCGAAGCGGGCTGGCAGGGTTACTGGATCGACGCGGCTTCGTCGCTGCGGATGGACGACAATTCGGTCATCGTGCTTGATCCGGTTAACCGCAAGGTGATCGACCAGTCACTGGACACGGGCACCAAGAACTATATCGGCGGCAACTGCACCGTCAGCCTGATGCTGATGGCCTTGGGTGGTTTGTTCGAGGCAGGCTTGGTCGAGTGGATGAACGCCATGACCTATCAGGCGGCCTCGGGCGCCGGTGCGCAGAACATGCGCGAGCTGATCAAGCAGATGGGGGCGACCCACGCAGCCGTGGCGGATGATCTGGCCAATCCGGCTAGCGCGATCCTCGACATCGACCGCAAAGTGGCTGAGGCCATGCGCAGCGAAGCCTTCCCGACCGAAAACTTCGGTGTGCCGCTGGCCGGCAGCTTGATTCCCTGGATCGATAAGGAATTGCCGAACGGCCAGAGCCGTGAAGAGTGGAAAGGCCAGGCCGAGACCAACAAGATTCTCGGTCGCTTCAAGAGCCCGATTCCGGTCGACGGCATCTGCGTGCGTATCGGCGCCATGCGCTGCCACAGTCAGGCGTTGACTCTGAAACTGAACAAAGACGTGCCGTTGAGCGATATCGAAGGGCTGATCAGCCAGCACAACCCTTGGGTGAAGTTGGTGCCGAACCAGCGCGAAGTGAGCATCAAGGAACTGACCCCGACTGCTGTAACGGGTACCTTGAGTGTGCCGGTCGGTCGTCTGCGTAAGCTCAACATGGGGTCGCAGTATCTGGGCGCCTTCACTGTTGGCGATCAGTTGTTGTGGGGTGCTGCCGAACCGCTGCGCCGCATGCTGCGTATTCTGCTCGAGCGTTAATTCAGACAAGGCGTCGACTGGCTCGTCGGCGCTTGATTGCTTGGGCGCGGGGGACGCGGTTAAAGTGCCGCTCCCCCGTTTCGCCTGAGGTAGTTCCATGAGCCAGCCCTTCGATATTGCCGTGATTGGCGCCACTGGTACCGTCGGCGAAACCCTCGTCCAGCTCCTCGAAGAGCGCGAATTCCCTGTGGGTACCCTGCATTTGCTGGCCAGTATTGAGTCGGCAGGCCAGTCCGTGCCGTTTCGCGGCAAGAACCTGCGGGTCAGGGAGGTCGATGAGTTCGATTTCAGCACAGTGCGCCTGGTCTTCTTTGCCGCTGGTGAACAGGTGACACGCACCTATGCGCCGCGTGTGCATGCGGCCGGTTGCGCGTTGATCGACTTGTCCGGTGCTTTGCCAGCGGAACAGGCCCCGCGCATAGTGCCTGAGGCTAATGCTGGGCTGCTCGAGTCGTTGTCCGCGCCTTATCAGTTAACTAGCCCAAGTGCCTCGGTAGCCGCTTTGGCTGTGGTGTTGGCGCCGTTACGCTCACTACTGGCGCTGAAGCGTCTTAGCGTCACAGCCTGTCTAGCGGTCTCCAGTCAAGGGCGTGAAGGTGTCGTCGAGCTGGCACGGCAAACTACCGAACTACTTAATGTGCGGCCGCTTGAATCACGCTTCTTCGATCGGCAGATCGCTTTTAATCTACTGGCCCAGGTTGGGCCGACAGATGACAGTGGGCATACGCTTCTGGAAAAGCGTCTGGCCGATGAGCTGAAGCAGGTCCTCGCCGATCCAGCACTGAAGGTGGCGGCGACTTGTGTGCAGGCTCCGGTGTTTTTTGGCGATAGCCTGAGCGTGTCGCTACAGTCGGCAAGCACGGTTGATCTGGCGGCAGTCTGTGCCGCACTGGATAGCGCGCCAGGCATTGAGCGGGTAGAGCAGGGCGACTATCCGACGGCTGTGGGTGATGCGGTTGGCCAGGATGTTGTATATGTCGGGCGAGTCCGTAACGGGCTGGATGATCCGACTGAAGTCAATTTGTGGATTGCGTCTGATAATGTGCGCAAAGGCGCGGCTTTGAACGCTGTGCAAATAGGTGAGTTGTTGATAAAACACTATCTGTAAAAGATACTTACCCGGAAATTTGAAGAATCATTCTAGCTTGGCCTATCTTGGTGTTACCGGGGGGCTGAGCTGTTTGCTGGTGGGGAACCGCTGCAAGGCGGAAACAGGCAGCAACTATAAGATCCTCTCGCCCGTCGAGAAAAAAGATAAAACAAGGGATAACGCTATGGCTCGGGTTCGCAAACTGGTGCTGGCAATTGCGGCTGCTTCGGCGCTGACCTCCGGTGTGGCACACGCGCTGGGGCTTGGGGAAGTCACCCTGAAGTCTGCGCTGAATCAGCCGTTGGTAGCCGAAATCGAATTGGTGGAGGTGCGCGATCTGGCCTCTAACGAGGTTATTCCGAATCTGGCTTCACCTGAGGAATTCAACAAGGCTGGCGTTGATCGCCAGTACTTCCTCACCGACCTCAAGTTCACACCAGTGCTAAAGCCAAATGGCAAGAGCGTCATTCGCGTGACTTCGAGCAAGCCAGTGCGCGAGCCCTACTTGAATTTCCTGGTTGAAGTGCTCTGGCCGAGTGGTCGCGTGTTGCGTGAGTACACCCTGCTGCTTGACCCGCCGCTGTATTCCCCGCAAACCGCAGTAGCCGCGGCACCTAATCTTCCGATTGCCGCTCCGGCGCCACGTCCGTTGGCGGCTTCCGCTCCACGACCTGCGGCGCCTGTAGCCACGGCGCCGATTAGTCGTCCTGCGGCTCCAGTCGCAGCACCTGCCCCGGCCGCAGCCAGCAAGCTGGAAGGTAACGAATACAAGACCACGTCCAGTGACACGTTGTGGGATATCGCCCAGCGTGCACGTGCCGGTGGTTCGGTACATCAGGCCATGCTGGCTATTCAGGACCTCAATCCGAATGCCTTCGTCGACGGCAACATCAACCGCCTGAAAAACGGCCAGGTGCTGCGTCTGCCTGACGAACAGCAAATCAAAAGCCGCGCGCAAAGTGATGCGATTGCCCAAGTCTCTGAGCAGAATGCCGCTTGGCGCGAAGGTCGCGCCGTTGCCGCTGCTGGTGTGCGTCAGTTGGATGCGACTAAGCGCAACGCAGCGGGCAACGCTCCAGCCCAAGCCGAAAGCAAAGACAGCCTGAAACTGGTCTCTGCTGAAGCGGCTAAAGCTGCTGCCGGCAGCGATAAAGGTGCGAGCGGTGATAGCAAGGCGCTGAGTGACAAGCTGGCTGTAACCAAGGAAAGCCTTGACTCTACCCGTCGTGAGAATGACGAGTTGAAAAGTCGTATGGGCGATCTGCAGAGCCAGTTGGACAAGCTGCAGCGTCTGATTCAGTTGAAAGACAGCCAGCTCGCCAAGCTGCAGGCTGATTTGGCTACGAAGGCTGAACAACCCAGTGCAGAAGTTGCTGCTCCTGTACCGACGACGCCAGTCGCTGCTGTGCCCGCGCAGCCGGCACCTGTTGTCGAGCAGGTCGCGCCAGTCGCGCCGCTAACACCTCCTGCCGCGGCCCCGGCTCCCGACTATAACTACAGCGAGGAGCCAGCCGCTAAACCCGAAGCCGCACCTGAAACTGCTGCTCAGCCACCAGTTGAGGTCGCTCCAGTCCAGCCAGCTGCTCCTGTTGCCGAAGCACCGGCCCAAGTGACGCAGAGTGCATCGACGCCAACACCGGTGGCAGAAGAGAAGCCGTCAACCAGCTTTATTGATGAGCTGATGGCTAATCCCATGTTGCTGGGGCTGGCCGGTGGCGGTGCGTTGCTGGTGCTGTTGGTGGGTTTGATGGTGCTGTCGCGGCGCAATGCCCTCAAAGAGGCTGAGCTGCAGAACGGCCTGTCTGCACAGGCCGAAGAAAGCCCCTTTGATACCGATCTGGAATTGCCTGGCAGCAGTTTTGCTGGTCTGGATAGCGATTCTGCCGCCGAAGCGGTAGCGCCGGCTCATGAGGATCGTGTTACTGCGCAAACGGGCGATGTTCTTGGTGAGGCCGATATTTACATCGCCTATGGTCGCTTTACCCAAGCTGCAGAGTTGCTGCGGGACGCCATTAACGATGAGCCGCAGCGCAGCGATTTACGCCTGAAGCTGATGGAAGTGCAGGCTGAACTGGGCGATCGCGAAGGTTTCGCCCGTCAGGAAAATGAACTGCGTGAAATTGGCGGCGCTACTGCCGAGGCCGAACAGCTGAAGTCCAGATATCCGGCAATGGCTGCTTCTGTTGTGTCAGGCTTGGTCGGTGGTGCGGCAGTTGCCGATGAGTTGGATAGTTTTAGCCTCGACGATCTGACACTGGATGAGCCTTCCGTCCAGGCGGTCGAGCAGGACGATGCTCTGGATTTGAGCTTGGACGAACTCGAGGCTGAGCTTGATCGTGACCTGTCTGCTTCTAACAGCGATGCTGCGCTGAGTGACTTTGCAGAACTGAGCCTGGATAGCGATTTGGATCTGGCCTCGCCAAGCCCTTCGACCGCACCTGCGGTGGATGATCTGGACTTCGATCTGAGCTTGGAGAGTGAAACCGCTACCGACAGCTTGGCGTTGACTGATGAGCTGGCCGACTTCAGCCTGGATCTGGATGAGGGCAGCAAATCTACGGTTTCGGAGGAAGATGATTTCCTGCTGAGTCTGGATGGCGATCTGAGCGTCGCTTCGGCGACGAATGAGTTCGCAGATTTGAACCTGGATATGGTGGAAGAAAGTTTGGGTGCGGACCTGGGGCTGCCGGCTGATTTTGATCTGTCCCTGGCTGATGAAACTCCGGCTGCGCCTGCGGCCGATAGCTTTGCGGCGCAGCTTGATGAAGTGACTGCAGAGCTTGATCAGTTGAGCGGAAGCCTGGACCTGCCTGAAGGGTTTGATGAATTCATTGCTCCGGTTGCCAGCGCCCCGCAACCGGTCAGCCTGGATGCTGACGACGATTTTGATTTCCTCTCCGGCACTGACGAGACGGCTACTAAGCTGGACTTGGCGCGGGCCTACCTCGACATGGGTGACACCGAAGGTGCTCGCGACATTCTCGATGAAGTGATTACAGAAGGCAGCGATAACCAACAACAGGAAGCGCGCGAATTGATCGCTCGTATCGTCTGATCCATGACTGAAGCAATACCGACAGCGGCAGCCGAGATGGCTGCCGTTGGCTTTTCCAGAATTGCCCTTGGCGTCGAATATAAAGGTTCACGTTATCGTGGCTGGCAACGCCAGGCCTCTGGTGTGCCGACGGTCCAAGAGGTCCTCGAGACCGCCTTGTCCCGGGTGGCGGACTCGCCAGTCTCGTTGATGTGTGCAGGGCGCACCGATGCCGGTGTACATGCCTGTGGTCAGGTTGTGCACTTTGATACGCAGGCCGAGCGCTCGCTCAAGGCCTGGGTGATGGGTGCCAATATCAACCTACCGCCTGATATCAGCGTGACCTGGGCGAAAGTGATGCCAGCGCACTTTCATGCGCGCTTCAAGGCAATTGCTCGGCGTTATCGCTATGTGATTTACAACGACCAGATTCGCCCGGCACATCTGGCCGAGGAAATCACCTGGAATCACCGTCCGTTGGATGTTGAGCGCATGCGTGAAGCGGCGCAGGCGTTGGTGGGCATCCATGATTTCAGTGCTTTTCGTGCTGGGCAGTGCCAGGCGAAGTCGCCAATCAAGAAAATGCACCACCTGCGTGTCACCCAGCACGGCAAGATGATCGTGCTCGATGTACGCGCTAACGCCTTCCTACATCACATGGTTCGGAATATCGCCGGGGTGCTGATGACTATCGGTGCCGGCGAGCGGCCGGTCGAGTGGGCCCAGGAAGTGTTGGAGGCGCGCATACGTCGTTCCGGTGGAGTTACTGCGCATCCTTTTGGGCTCTATCTGGTGCAGGTCGAGTACCCGGCAGAGTTTGTCTTGCCAGAGCGTTACATCGGGCCACATTTCCTTTCGGGCTTGCCGGAACTTGCGGCTGACGCCTAAAAAGGCATTTGCTACCATCATAGCCTTCCCATCAAGGTGTCGCATCTTGTCAGCCGTTCGCAGCAAAATTTGTGGCATTACCCGAGTCGAGGATGCACTTGTCGCCGCCGAAGCCGGTGCGGATGCCATTGGGCTGGTGTTTTACGCAAAAAGCCCGCGGGCGGTCGGCGTTCAGCAAGCGCGAGCGATTATTGCGGCTTTGCCGCCGTTCGTGACCACTGTTGGGCTGTTTGTGAATGCCAGTCGCTGTGAGTTGAACGAGATTCTCGATGCCGTGCCGCTGGATCTTTTGCAGTTTCATGGTGACGAATCGCCGGCCGAATGCGCCGGTTACCATCGCCCCTATATCAAGGCGCTACGGGTCAAGCCTGGCGATGATATAGCTGCGCAAGCGGCTCGATACTCCCAAGCTGCCGGTATCTTGCTGGACACCTACGTAGCGGGCGTGCCGGGCGGTACCGGTGAGGCCTTTGACTGGTCGTTGGTGCCCCATGATTTATCCAAGCCGATTATTCTGGCTGGCGGGCTCTGCGCAGAGAATGTCCGCTCCGCGATTCAACGGGTGCGTCCCTATGCGGTAGATGTCAGTGGTGGCGTCGAGGCGAGCAAAGGTATCAAGGATGCTGAAAAAATTCGTGCCTTCATCCGGGAAGTTGGTTGTGCCTGACTTGGATGGCATCGCAGGCATGGCTTTAGGACATGCGCGAGCGAGCGCTGCAGTCGGGTAGTTACTCGCAGGTATATGCTCGTAGTTGCTTGCTTGGGGCGCCGCTCGCGGGTTGTAGCTTGATTCTCTATGTGACGGGCGAAGATTCTTGGCCGTCCATTAGCCTGTCGCTGCTGGAGTTGCAGGTGGGCCTGAGGGCCGTACCTTGCCTTGCAAGGTGTTGCGCGGTTAGCGGTATGACGAAGAACAACCTGGTGAGGCTGGTTGGGCCATGCTGAGAGTCGGTCAGTGGCAGAGGGTTAGACGTTTCGAGTGGAATTGTCGCCCGGATAATTGATGGTGTGGTGGTAGGCTTTGCGTTGCTCAAGCGGCTTGCTGAAGACGCGGAGTCGGCCCTGACCAAGACTGCAATCGTGAATTTGCTCAAGGACATGCGCGCGGCAATCGCTCGTTAGCGCGTCCGGGCCAACAGCTTTGGAGAATAAGTGCATGAGTAACTGGCTGGTAGACAAGCTGATCCCCTCGATCATGCGTTCCGAGGTGAAGAAAAGCTCAGTACCTGAGGGCCTCTGGCATAAATGTCCGTCTTGTGAGGCGGTGCTCTATCGCCCCGAACTGGAAAAGACCCTGGATGTCTGCCCCAAATGCCACCATCACATGCGTATCGATGCGCGTGCCCGACTGGATATCTTCCTGGATGTGGAAGGGCGTGAAGAAATCGGTGCTGAGCTGGAACCAGCCGATCGCCTGAAGTTCCGTGACAGCAAGAAGTACAAGGATCGCCTGACCGCAGCGCAGAAGCAGACGGGCGAGAAGGATGCGCTGATTGCCATACGTGGCACCCTCGAGAAAATGCCCGTGGTCGCCTGCGCTTTTGAGTTCTCCTTTATGGGGGGCTCGATGGGCGCGATTGTAGGTGAGCGTTTTGTTCGCGCCGCCAACGTGGCGCTGGAGCAACGTTGCCCGTTGATCTGTTTTGCGGCTTCCGGCGGCGCGCGGATGCAGGAAGCGCTGATTTCGCTGATGCAGATGGCCAAGACTTCTGCTGTGTTGGCGCGTCTGCGTGAGGAGGGTGTGCCGTTCATCTCCGTGCTGACCGATCCAGTTTACGGCGGCGTATCGGCCAGTCTGGCCATGCTCGGCGATGTGATTGTCGCTGAGCCGCGTGCGCTGATCGGTTTCGCCGGTCCGCGAGTAATCGAGCAGACCGTGCGTGAGAAGCTGCCGGAAGGCTTCCAGCGCAGCGAGTTCCTGCTGGCACATGGTGCAATCGACATGATCATTCACCGCGAAGAGCTTCGTCCGCGCCTGGCTAGGTTGTTGGCGCAACTCTTGCGTTTGCCATCACCCGTTACGGCATGACTGAACGTATCCTGGCCGACTGGCTCGCTTACCTGGAGCAACTGCACCCCTCGGCTATCGATATGGGGCTGGAGCGCTCGCGTGAAGTGGCGCGCCGACTTGGTCTGGGTAGACCTGCGGCAAAGGTCATCACGGTTACCGGCACCAACGGTAAAGGCTCCACCTGCGCGTTTCTGGCTTCTCTGCTGCAAGAGCAGGGTCTAAAGGTCGGCGTCTACAGCTCGCCACATCTCTTGCGGTACAACGAACGCGTGCAGATCGAGGGCGTCAATGCCACGGATGCTGAGCTGTGCGGAGCCTTCGATGCCGTTGAGGCTGCGCGTGGCGAGATATCCCTGACCTATTTTGAAATGGGTACTTTGGCAGCCTTCTGGCTGTTTGAGCGCAGTGGTCTGGATGCAGTGGTGCTGGAAGTTGGCTTGGGTGGCAGGCTCGATGCCGTCAACCTGATCGATGCGGATCTCGCGCTGGTCACCAGTATTGGCCTGGATCACGCTGAATGGTTGGGCGACAGCCGTGAGTCGGTGGCGATTGAGAAGGCCGGTATTTTCCGCGCTGGGGTGCCGGCCTTGTGTGGCGACCTCGATCCGCCGCAGCCTTTGCTGGAACAAGTGGCGGTCTTGGATTGCCCATTTTTCTTGCGTGGGCGTGATTACGACTTGGCCGTTGCGGAGCACGTTTGGCATTGGCGCGGTCTGACTCTAGCAGGCGCAGTACTTGAGTTGCATGACCTGCCGTTACTCGATCTACCCATGGAGAACGCAGCCTTGGCGCTGCAGGCTTATGCCTTGCTTGGTCTGCCCTGGCAGGCTGAGGGGATAGCAGCTGCGTTGCGGCGCACTCGAGTAACTGGCCGTTTGGATCGACGAACGCTGAATTGGCAGGGTAAGCCACTCACGCTGCTGCTGGATGTTGGGCATAATCCCCATGCCGCTGAATATCTTGCGCAGCGCCTGGCGAACCGACCGGTGGCAGGTAAGCGTCTGGCAGTCTTTGGTTTGCTGGCCGATAAGGATCTGCAGGGGGTTTTGGCTCCGCTGCTGGATGAAGTGCAAGATTGGGCGGTAGCACCGTTGCCGACTGCGCGAACGCGTCCGGCCGCAGAGTTGGAGGCCGCTTTGCTCAATCGGAAGGCGAAGGTCATGGCGTATGCCGATGTGGTGGCAGCCCTGGAAGGGCAGTTGGCTCAAGCGTCACCGGATGATGAAATATTGCTGTTCGGATCTTTTTATTGCGTGGCCGAGGCCTTGGACTGGCTGGCCCGCCATGCCGAGGGGGAAGTAGGGGATGGCTTTGCTGGATAAAGGGTTGAAGCAGCGAATTGTCGGTGCCCTGGTGCTGGTCGCGTTGGCGGTGATTTTTCTGCCAATGCTGCTGTCTCGCGAGGACGAGCTGCGCCGCGTCGTGGTTGAGGCGCCGGCCATGCCGCAAGCTCCGGCTATGCCTCAGGTGGTAATCGACCCGGTCGCGGTGCCAGAGCCGCAGTTGTTGCCAGAAGAGCCCGTGCCGGTCGATCCAGTCGCAACTGCGCCGCAACAAGCGACGGCAGCAGTGCCCGCCACGCCGCCCGTTGTAGTACCAAGCCAGCAGCCGGCTCAAGCCAGCACTCCTGCGGTGTCTTCACCTGCACCTGCACCTGCACCTGCACCGAGCCGTCTGGATGCGAATAGTCTGCCGATTAGTTGGTCGATTCAGTTGGCCAGCCTGTCTAACCGTGCCAGTGCGGAAAGCCTGCAGAAAACACTGCGTAGCCAAGGCTACAACGCCTACATCCGTAGTGTTGACGGCATGAACCGGGTATTTGTCGGGCCGCTGATTGAGCGCGCCGAGGCCGATCGGTTGCGTGATCAGTTGACTCGCCAACAGAAGCTCAAGGGTTTCATCGTTCGTTTCCAGCCAGAGAGCAGCTAAGAAAAGCCCCTACAGCAGAACGGGCATTGTCTCCGGTAGCAATGGCGGCGCAAGCTCAGTCCTCAAGGGGTGAATCGGGCGTTTTTGTCGTGCTGGTGTCAGATGTTTTAGCTCAACGGCTCTGAATATAATCGAGTCGATTGAATCCTCGGCTTACCCCTGGGGAAGGGCTCTGTTAAAATGCAGCGCCTTTTCCGTTCGTAGGCTGCACCGTGCCATTCACCTGGGTCGATTGGGCGATTATCGCCGTCATCGCCATCTCCAGTTTAATCAGCTTAAAACGCGGCTTCGTGAAAGAGGCTCTGTCGCTGGTAACCTGGATCATTGCTGGGGTCGTTGCCTGGATGTTCGGTGGCGCGCTCTCGCAGCACCTCGTCGAATTTATCGAAACACCCTCGGCCCGCGTCATTGCGGGCTGCGCCATTCTTTTCATAGCCACCTTGCTGGTCGGCGCCTTGCTCAATTTCCTCATTGGTGAGCTGGTCCGTGTCACCGGCCTTTCGGGCACCGATCGTGTTCTCGGTATGGTCTTCGGCGCAGCGCGTGGCGCTTTGCTGGTGGTGCTGCTGGTCGGCTTACTCAGCCTTGCACCGGTACAACAGGATTCTTGGTGGCAGCAGTCGAGTCTGGTACCGCATTTCTTGATAGTTGCCGATTGGTCGAAAAACCTCATTTTGGGGCTCGCCAGCCAGTGGCTTGCCAGCGGTATCAGCACGCCCGCTGAGCTGCCGTTTAAGGAAGGTCTCTTGCAGCCTAAAATGCCGTGAGAGCTTTCAGAATTAGCCTGATTCACTGAGTAGGGGTTGCGTCGCATGTGTGGCATCGTCGGTATCGTCGGTAAGTCGAACGTCAATCAGGCGCTGTATGACGCGCTAACCGTCCTCCAGCACCGCGGCCAGGACGCTGCCGGTATCGTGACCAGCCATGACGGCCGGTTATTTCTGCGCAAAGACAACGGTCTGGTGCGCGATGTGTTCCATCAGCGCCATATGCAGCGTCTGGTTGGCCACATGGGCATCGGCCATGTACGTTACCCGACTGCCGGCAGCTCCAGTTCTGCCGAGGCTCAGCCGTTTTACGTCAACTCGCCGTATGGCATCACGCTGGCTCACAACGGTAATCTGACCAACGTCGAGCAATTGGCCAAGGAGATTTACGAGTCTGATCTGCGCCACGTCAATACCAACTCCGACTCGGAAGTGCTGCTCAACGTGTTTGCCCACGAGTTGGCACAACGCGGCAAGTTGCAGCCGAGCGAAGAGGACGTGTTCGCCGCGGTAAGTGATGTGCATAAGCGTTGCCGCGGTGGTTACGCCGTAGTGGCGATGATTACCGGTTACGGCATTGTCGGTTTCCGCGACCCTAACGGCATCCGCCCGATCGTCTTCGGTCAGCGTCACACCGATGAAGGCGTGGAGTACATGATCGCCTCGGAAAGCGTCTCGCTGGACGTTCTCGGCTTCACCCTGATTCGCGATCTGGCGCCGGGCGAGGCTGTGTACATCACCGAAGATGGCAAGCTCTCTACCCGTCAGTGCGCGGCTAACCCGCAGTACTCGCCGTGCATCTTCGAACACGTCTATCTGGCGCGTCCGGACTCGATCATGGACGGTATTTCGGTGTACAAGGCGCGCCTGCGCATGGGCGAGAAGCTGGCGGAGAAGATTCTCCGTGAGCGTCCGCAGCACGATATCGACGTGGTCATCCCGATTCCAGACACCAGCCGTACCTCAGCGCTGGAGCTGGCTAATCACCTGGGCGTGAAGTTCCGCGAAGGCTTCGTGAAGAACCGCTATATCGGCCGAACCTTCATCATGCCGGGGCAGGCAGCGCGCAAGAAATCCGTACGCCAGAAGCTCAATGCCATCGAGTTGGAGTTCCGCGGCAAGAACGTGATGCTGGTGGACGACTCGATTGTCCGTGGCACCACCTGCAAGCAGATCATCCAGATGGCTCGCGAAGCCGGGGCGAAAAACGTCTACTTCTGCTCGGCCGCGCCGGCAGTGCGTTACCCGAACGTGTACGGTATCGACATGCCGAGCGCGCATGAACTGATCGCACACAATCGTACGACCGAAGAGGTGGCCGAGCTGATAGGCGCCGACTGGCTGATTTATCAGGATCTTAGCGACCTGATCGATGCGGTGGGTGGTGGCAAGGTCAAGATCGAGCATTTCGATTGCGCGGTTTTTGACGGCAAGTATGTCACCGGCGACGTCAACGAGGCCTATCTGGACAAGATCGAACAGGCGCGTAACGACTCGTCCAAGGTCAAGGCCCACGCGGTCAGCGCCATCATCGATCTGTACAATAATTAATCAATCGAGTGTTCGATAAAACCACTGATGGAGTAGCGGCATGACACAGGATTGGGATGCCGGCCGGCTGGACAGCGACCTCGAAGGTGTAGGTTTCGACACCCTGGCAGTGCGCGCCGGTCAATACCGTACGCCGGAAGGTGAGCACGGTGAGCCGTTGTTCTTTACCTCCAGCTATGTTTTTCGCACTGCAGCGGATGCCGCGGCGCGCTTTGCTGGCGAGGTGCCGGGCAATGTCTATTCGCGCTACACCAACCCAACGGTACGCACTTTTGAGGAGCGTATTGCCGCGCTGGAAGGTGCCGAACAGGCTGTAGCGACGGCCTCCGGCATGTCGGCCATTCTGGCCACGGTGATGGCCCTCTGCAGCGCTGGCGATCACGTACTGGTTTCGCGCAGCGTGTTTGGCTCGACTATCAGCCTGTTTGAAAAGTACCTGAAGCGTTTCGCGGTGCAGGTCGACTATGTGCCGCTGGCAGATTTGTCTGCCTGGGAAAGTGCCTTCAAGCCCAATACCAAGCTGCTGTTCGTCGAGTCGCCGTCCAATCCGCTGGCCGAGTTGGTGGATATCGCAGCCTTGGCCGAGTTGGCACATAGCCGCGCAGCCTTGCTGGTCGTGGATAACTGTTTCTGCACTCCGGTGCTGCAAAAGCCGTTGGCCTTGGGTGCGGATGTCGTTGTGCACTCGGCGACCAAGTTCATCGATGGCCAGGGGCGCTGCCTGGGTGGCGTAGTAGCGGGCCGTAGTGAGCAAATGAAAGAGGTCGTGGGCTTCCTGCGCACCGCTGGACCGACGCTCAGTCCGTTCAACGCCTGGGTTTTCCTCAAGGGTCTGGAGACTCTGCGCCTGCGGATGCAGGCCCATTGTGCCGGCGCCCAGGCTCTTGCCGAGTGGCTGGAGCAGCAGCCTGGAATTGAGAAGGTGCACTACGCCGGCTTGCCCAGCCATCCGCAGCATGAATTGGCCAAGCGCCAACAGAGCGGCTTCGGGGCGGTGGTCAGTTTCGAAGTGCAAGGTGGCAAAGATGGGGCCTGGCGCTTTATCGACGCCACCCGCCTGCTTTCCATCACCGCCAACCTGGGTGACAGCAAATCCACCATTACCCACCCGAGTACTACCTCGCATGGGCGTCTGTCGCCGGAAGAGCGTGCTGCTGCCGGCATTCGTGACAGCCTGATCCGCGTTGCCGTGGGGCTGGAGGATGTGGTTGACCTCAAGGCTGACTTGGCGCGTGGTCTTGCAGCCTTGTGATTGAGTGGGGAGTGGAGCGCGCAACCCCGAATAACGGCAAGGTTGCGCTAGTCACTGGCGCGGCTCGCGGGGTTGGTCTCGGCATTGCGGCCTGGCTGATCGCTGAAGGTTGGCAGGTGGTGGTGGCCGATATCGATCGCGCGCGTGGCTCCAAGGTGGCCAAAGCCTTGGGTGACAACGCCTGGTTCGTCGCGATGGACGTCTCTCAGGAAAGCCAAGTGGTGGTTGGGGTGGCTGAAGTGCTTGGCCAATTTGGGCGCCTTGATGCGCTGATCAATAACGCTGCCATCGCCGATCCGCATAACCCGCCGCTGGAAAGTCTCGAGCTGAAACAGTGGAATCGGGTGTTGGCGGTGAATCTCAGCGGTCCGCTGCTGTTGGCCAAATATTGCGCTCCTTACCTGCGCGCTCATTGCGGTTCTATCGTTAATCTCACCTCAACCCGCGCTCAGCAGTCGGAACGGGATTCGGAAGCTTACGCTGCCAGCAAAGGTGGTCTGCTGGCGCTGACGCACGCGCTGGCGGTCAGTCTTGGCCCGGATATTCGGGTCAATGCGGTCAGCCCTGGTTGGATCGATGCGCGCGATCTTTCCGCACGCCGAGCCGCACCGTTGTCCGCTATCGAGCATGCACAGCATCTGGCCGGCAGGGTAGGCACTGTCGAGGATGTTGCGGCGTTGGTTGCCTGGCTCTTGTCGGGTAGCGCCGGCTTTGTCACGGGCCAAGAGTTCGTGGTCGACGGAGGGATGACGCGCAAGATGATTTATCTCTGAGTTGTGCTCCGGCTGGATACGACGTTGAACTCATCTCATATATGCCCGCGGCGCAGCCGCCTCAGTAGGGTCTAGTCTTGTAGGGACTAACCACGCATGAGGGGCGCACATGAGCCTGATACTGTTCTTGATTATTGGCGCTGTCGCCGGCTGGATTGCCGGCAAGTTGATGCAAGGTGGCGGTTTTGGTCTGGTCGGCAATCTGGTGGTGGGGATCGTCGGCGCGGTAATCGGTGGGCACTTGTTCAGCTATCTCGGTGTTTCGGCAGGTGGCGGGGTGATCGGCTCGCTGCTTACGGCAGTGATCGGCGCGGTAGTGTTGTTGTTTATCGTGGGTTTGATCAAAAAGGCTTGAGCTGTACCCCATAACAAAACGGGCGACGTAGCTGAAAGGCACGCCGCCCGTTTTTTATGCGCCTGTGGTTAGTGCGCTACGACTAATTGCGCAGATCGATCGCCGAGTCGCCATGGCCGTCGAACAGCTTTCCGGGGTTGTGCGGCAGCAGGTTTGGGCGAGCCGTGTTGGTTTGGTTGCCGAGCACCCGGATGTCGCTGTATTTCTTCCCGGACAGGGCCGCCAGACCAGCACCGTCGCGGATCACGCTGGGGCGCAGAAAGACCATCAGGTTGCGTTTGACGTGCTGGTCCCTGGTCGAGCGGAACAGCCGCCCCAGCCAGGGGATATCGCCCAGCAGCGGGACTTTTGAGTCGATTTTGGTGATGTCGTCTTGAATCAGCCCGCCGAGCACTACGACTTGGCCGTCATCGGCGAGGATGGTGCTTTTGATCGAACGTTTGTTGGTGATCAGGTCTACCGCCTGAGCGGTGAGGGTGGCAGCGGGGGCGATGGAAGATATCTCCTGCTCGATCTCCAGGCGTAGGGAGGCGCCTTCGTTGATATGTGGGGTGACCTTGAGGGTGACGCCGATATCCTGGCGCTCGATGGTGGTGAAAGGGTTGTTAGCCCCGGACGCATCGGTGGTGAAGGTACCCGTCTGGAAGGGCACGTTTTGCCCGACCAGGATTTCTGCCTTCTGGTTGTCCAGAGTCAGCAGGCTTGGAGTAGACAGCAGATTGCTGTTGTTATTGGCCGACAACGCGGTGATCAGGGCGCCGAAGTGGTCGGTGCCGATGCCGATGATCGCGCCATCCGGCAATCTATTCCGAATATCGTTGTCTACGCCGTCCTTGTTGTCTTGAATGGCTTGCAGCACGGAGCCGACCGACAGACCCGTACCGTTGAAGTTGACCCCGCCAAGTCCGCCGGTGTTGCCGCGGGCATCCACTGCCCACTGCACGCCGAGGGCGTCGGTGATATCGCCGGATACCTCGACGATTGCAGCCTCTACCAACACCTGCGCGCGTGGTACATCGAGCTGGTGGACGATGTCTTCCAGCACCGCCACCATGTCTGGCTCGGCCAGTAGAATCAAAGCATTCAAACTCTCATCGGCCCGAATCATGAGGCTTTGCGGCTTGCCGACTGCTTGACTGGCTGCTTCGCCGGTAGCGTCTGGAGTTTTCAGCCCTTCGGAAATTTCCCCGAGGGTTTGCGCCAGCGCCTTGGCATCGTTATAGCGCAGACGTATCACCCGAGTGTTGGCCGAGCGTGTGGTGGGCGTGTCGAGAGATTGTGCCAGTGCTACGAGCTTGGCGCGGGCGTCTGGCGGGCCCAGCAGGATCAGGCGGTTGGTGCGGGCGTCAGCAATCACTTGAGTGCCGGAGATGCCTTTGGCTTGGCCGCGGGCGAGGCTGGCATTGAGTGCTTCGGCGGCATCCATTACCCAGGCGTGTTGCAGGTTGAGCACGCTGTAGTCACGATCGCTCTTCTGGTCGAGTTGATGTATCAGGCTTTCGATGCGTGCGATGTTGGCGCTGCGGTCGCTGATGATCAGAGCGTTGGCCGAGGTCACTGCGGCGAGGTGGCCGTATTGCGGCACCAGTGGGCGAATCAGCGGAATCAGCTCTGTCACCGAGCTGTGCTGCACCTGGATCAGGCGGGTTTCAAGGCGAGCTGGCGAGGCGCGACGGCCGCCATCGGCTTCGGCCTTGGCTTCGGCATTGGGCACGATACGCGCCTGATCGCCTTGCGTTAATACGCTAAAACCGTGAGTGGCCATTACCGAGAGAAATAGCTGATAGATCTCGCTCAGCGACAGCGGCGTCTTGGACACCACGCTGACCTGTCCCTTGACCCTGGGATCGACGATAAAGGTCTCACCGGTGATCTCTGCGATCTGGTCGATGAACTCGCGGATGTCGGCGTCTTTCAGGTTGATCGTCCAGCGCTCTTCCTGTTGATTGGCGCTTGCTGGCGAGGGCGTTATCGCGGCTGCCGCCGGTAGCGCAATGGCAACCAGGCCAGCGGCAAGCAGGGCGAAAGTCAGGTGGGAGAGGATTGGGGGCATCGTGTCAGTCGCTTTCCGTTGGCTGTTCGGTGGAGTTGGGTTCGGCGGCGGGCAGGGTGCCGGCGGCATCCATTTGCTGACGCAGAGCGTCCATGCGATCGCGCAGCTGTGCAGCATTTTCTTCCTGTAGCGTAGACAACTGGTCGACTGAGTCCTCGGTGGGCTCCAGTTCTGCAGCGCCTGTGCTGGCGCTGTTTACACTGCTCTGGCGAGTTGGGAAGGGCAGGCTTTCCAGGTGGCCATTACGCTCAAGTTCCACGCGGTCGCGATAAACAGCATGGAGACGCACGCCATTATCCAATTCAGCGCCGACGGCATAGCGCTGCGGTTTGCTGCCTTCGCGTTGGATGATCGCACTAGAGCGTTGCGGATCGGCATGTACAAAGCTGCCGTGCAAAGTCAGGCGCAGATTGGTGGCTGGTGGTTGTGCATCGCTGGCCACGCTGCTGGGGCCAAACAGGGGCTCTAAGCGCTCCAGTTCAGGTGCTGCGAGCGAGCTGGGTGTATCGGTGCCGGTGGAATGGGCTGGCGCGCGCAGCAGGCGCATCCAGTCGGTAGTTTGCCAGGCTAAACTGACACTCATGGCAAGGACCAGCGCGGCACCGACTAATGCCGGAGCGTGCAATTGCAGCCAGCGCTGGAATCCAAGGAAGGACAAGGGCGTCACTCCGTAGTTTGTTGTTATTGGTGGTGTGGAACGCGGCCCGATCATAGCAGCCGGGCAGGCTTGGCCCTACACCCAATTTGGGTATGTGCGTCGCAGTCTGATGTGCTAAAGATAGACCGCAAATTCCGCTTCCATAGCGGGAGCATCTATAACAACAAAAAATGCGGAGTCGCGACGTACGCCGGTCAAATTTGCCTGTGATACTCGCTCAAGATTACCGTTTGAAGGCTCGATCGATATGAATGCTCTTCCTGCTGGGGCGCCGCTGCGCCGTTTGCCATTCAGTTTTGCCAGGCGCCATGGAGTGGTGCTGATGGTCGAGGCCGACCAGGCCTGTCTGGGGCACCGCCCCTCGGTTGAACTGGTAGCTTTGGTCGAGGCGCAGCGTTTCGCCGGGCGCCGTTTACCGCTGCGCGCACTTTCGGCCGACGCCTTTGAGCTGGCGCTGGCCAATGCCTACCAACACGACTCCGCCTCCATGCAGCTAGCCGAAGATATTGGTGGCAGCATGGATTTGGCTGCTCTGGCCGAGCAGATTCCAGAAACCGAGGATTTGCTGGAGCAGGAGGATGATGCGCCGATCATCCGCTTGATCAATGCCATCCTCGGTGAAGCGATCAAGGAAAATGCATCCGACATCCACCTGGAGACTTTCGAGAAACGCTTGGTCGTGCGTTTCCGGGTCGACGGTATTCTGCGTGAAGTGCTGGAGCCCAAGCGCGAGCTGGCGGCGCTGCTGGTGTCGCGCATCAAGGTCATGGCGCGGCTGGATATTGCCGAGAAACGGGTGCCGCAGGATGGGCGAATTTCTCTGCGCGTGGGGGGGCGGGAGGTGGATATCCGGGTGTCCACCCTGCCTTCGGCGAACGGCGAGCGGGTGGTATTGCGCTTGCTCGATAAGCAGGCGGGTCGCCTGACCTTGCAGCATTTGGGCATGTGCGCGCGTGATCGCACGCTGATGGAAGAAACCGTGCGTAAACCCCACGGCATTCTGTTGGTCACCGGCCCCACCGGTTCTGGCAAGACCACCACGCTGTACGCCAGTTTGGTCAGCCTCAACGACCGCACGCGGAACATTCTCACGGTTGAAGATCCGATCGAATATCACCTGGAGGGCATCGGCCAAACCCAGGTCAATCCCAAGGTCGATATGACCTTCGCCCGCGGCTTGCGCGCCATCTTGCGACAAGACCCGGACGTGGTGATGGTCGGCGAGATTCGCGACCAGGAAACCGCACAGATCGCCGTGCAGGCCTCGCTGACCGGTCACCTGGTGCTCTCCACCCTGCATACCAACAGCGCTATCGGCGCCATTACCCGACTGGTGGATATGGGGGTTGAGCCGTTCCTGTTGTCGTCTTCATTGTTGGGGGTGCTCGCGCAGCGCCTGGTGCGTGTGCTCTGCCCGCATTGCAAAGCGGCTTACCCGGCCGATGCCGCGGAGTGTGCGCTGTTGGGCGTCAATAGCGCGCAGCCGCCAATGATCCATCACGCCCGCGGTTGCGCCGAATGCAAGCAGCAGGGCTATCGCGGGCGTACCGGTATTTATGAATTGGTAGTGTTCGATGATCACATGCGCGCCTTGGTGCACAGCGCCGCTTCCGAGCTGGAGATGACCCGGCATGCGCGCAGCTCTGGGCCAAGCATTCGTGAGGATGGCCGGCGGAAGGTGCTGGAGGGCACTACGACCCTGGAAGAAGTGCTGCGCGTGACAAGGGAAGAGTAATGGCCGCTTTCGAGTACCTCGCCCTCGACGCCAAAGGTCGCCAGCAAAAAGGTGTTCTGGAGGCGGACAGCGCTCGCCAAGTGCGGCAGTTGCTGCGTGAACGGCAGTTGTCTCCACTGCAAGTGAGCGCCACCCGTACGCGCGAGCAAGCGAGCAATGATGGACATTTCAGCTTCGTTCGCGGGCTTTCCGCGCGCGATCTGGCGCTCGTGACCCGGCAACTGGCGACCCTGATTCAGGCTGCGTTGCCGATTGAAGAGGCCTTGCGCGCTGCCGCTGCGCAATCCACCGCGCCGCGTATCGAAGCCATGCTGCTCGCCGTGCGCGCCAGAGTGCTGGAGGGCCACAGCCTGGCCGCCAGCCTGAAAGAATTTCCTGCAGCCTTTCCTGAGCTGTACCGCGCTACGGTAGCCGCCGGCGAGCATGCCGGGCATTTGGGTCCGGTGCTGGAGCAGCTGGCGAATTACACCGAGCAGCGCCAACAGTCGCGGCAAAAGATTCAGCTGGCATTGCTGTATCCGCTGATTCTGATGGCTACCTCGCTGATCATCGTTGGCTTTCTGCTGGGCTATGTAGTGCCTGATGTGGTGCGCGTATTCGTCGACTCCGGGCAGACCTTGCCGGCCCTGACGCGCGGTTTGATTGCGCTCAGTGACCTGGTTAAAACCTGGGGCTGGTTGATGGTCTTGCTGTTGCTCGCTGGCGGCTTTGGGCTGCGTTGGGCGTTGCGCGATGAGCAGGTTAAGCGGCGTTGGCATGGCTTTCTGTTACGCGTGCCTTTGGTTGGAAGGTTGGTGCGCGCGACCGACTGTGCGCGTTTTGCCTCGACCTTGGCGATTCTCACTCAGAGTGGCGTGCCTTTGGTCGAGGCCCTCGGCATTGGCGCGCAGGTGATCGCCAACCGGGTGATTCGCGCCGAAGTAGTGCTGGCCGCGCAGAAGGTTCGTGAAGGCGGCAGCTTGACCCGCGCACTGGAGGCCAGCGGGCAATTCCCGCCGATGATGCTGCACATGATTGCCAGCGGTGAGCGCTCCGGCGAGCTGGACCAAATGCTCGCGCGTACCGCGCGCAATCAAGAGAATGATCTGGGCGCGCAGGTCGCCTTGTTGGTCGGTCTGTTCGAACCGTTCATGCTGGTATTCATGGGGGTGGTGGTGCTGTTGATCGTGCTGGCCATCCTCCTGCCTATTTTGTCGTTGAACCAACTGGTGGGGTAAGCAAGTGAAGTACGTGCGCAAGCAACAGGGTTTTACCCTGATCGAAATCATGGTGGTGGTGGTGATCCTGGGGATCCTCGCGGCTTTGATCGTGCCGCAGGTGATGAGTCGTCCGGATCAGGCCAAGGTCACTGTGGCCAAGGGTGATATCAAAGCCATATCCGCCGCACTGGATATGTACAAACTAGACAATTACGCTTATCCGAATACCCAGCAAGGGCTCGAAGCCCTGGTGAAAAAACCCTCGGGCAACCCTCCGGCCAAGAACTGGAATAAAGACGGCTACCTCAAGCGCATGCCGGTCGATCCCTGGGGTAATCCCTATCAATATCTGGCGCCAGGCACCAAAGGGCCGTTCGATTTGTATTCCCTGGGGGCCGATGGCAAGGACGGTGGCGATGACCACGATGCCGATATCGGCAACTGGGATTTATAAGCCGCAATGCGCTACTCGCGAGGGTTCACGCTGATCGAGTTGCTCGTGGTGCTGGTGATCCTTGGCAGCCTGGTCGGGTTGGCTGTGCTTAGCACCGGCATTGCGGGGCCCGCGCGGGAGCTGAACAACGAGGCCGAGCGCCTGACTGGTTTGATCGGCGTATTAGCCGACGAGGCGGTAGTGGACAACCGCGAGTACGGGCTGCGGCTGAGCCCGGAGGCCTATCAAGTACTGCGCTACGACGAGGTGACCGGCAAGTGGCTGGCATTCGATAAGGTCGCTCATCGCTTGCCGAGTTGGGCGGTGCTGAGCTTCGAGTTGGATGGCGAGGCCTTGAGCTTGCCTGCCCCGGCAGCGCAAGACGATAAAAAAGCCAAGAACCAAGCCCCGCAGCTATTGATTCTCTCGAGTGGCGAGCTCAGCTCTTTTCGTCTGCGTCTGGCCGAGCGGCGCAAAGATGGCTTGCAGCTGCAGATCTCCAGCGATGGTTTTCGTCTGCCCAAGATCGAGGTCGAGGTTGCTGCCGCGGCGCTCAAAGGGCGGGCCGGATGAAGCACGCCCGGGGTTTTACCTTGCTCGAGGTGCTAGTGGCACTGGCCATTTTCGCCTTGGTCGCGGCCAGCGTGCTGACCGCCAGTTCGCGTAGCTTGCAGACCGCCGCGCGGCTGGAGGACAAGACCCTGGCCATGTGGATTGCCGACAATCGTTTGAGCGAACTGCAACTGGCGCAAACAGCCCCGGCAGATGGTCGCGCGCAAGGTAAGTTGGACTACGCCGGGCGGCATTGGGAGTGGCTGAGCGAGATTGAGTCGACCAGCGAGCCGACGATGCGCCGGGTCACGCTCTGGGTGGCACTGAGCGGCGAACGCGGCGCCCGTGGCGAACTAAAGGAGCGTGCGGTATTGAGCCTTACGGGCTTCCTCGGGGCGGAGCCATGAGGCGTTCCGCGGGTTTCACGCTGTTGGAGTTGCTGATTGCCATCGCGATCTTTGCCCTGCTGGGGCTCGGTACTTATCGCATGCTCAACAGCGTGCTGCGCAGCGATACTGCGACGCGAATCCAGGAGCAGCAATTACGCGAGTTGATCCGCGCCATGGCGGTTTTCGAACGCGATGCGCTGCAGGTGGTTGCGCGGCCGGTGCGCGATCCGTTTGGTGAGCCGCGTGCCGCCTTGCTAGGTGAGGATGGGGATCACACGGCACTGGAATTTACCCGTAATGGCTGGCGCAACCCCCTGGGCGCACCGCGCTCGCGCTTGCAGCGGGTTCGCTGGGAGTTGAGTGGCGAGCAGTGGCAGCGGCGTTACTGGAAGGTGTTGGATGAAGCCCAGGACAGCCAGCCGCAGGTGCAACAGGTACTGGATGGCGTCACCCACTTCGCTGTGCGCTATATGGATCGTGAAGGGCGCTGGCTGGACAGCTGGCCGCCAGCCGAAGGCGCTGAAGACAAGCGCCTGCAGCAGTTGCCCAGGGCTGTCGAGTTAGTGTTGGAGCATCGTCGTTATGGCGAGTTGCGGCGTGTTTTGCGCTTGCCGGATCTGCCCAAGGATGCCGCTAAGGAAGGTGCCGAGGGCGGTGAACAGCCAATGCCCGAACCTGAGCCAGGGGCCGGCACATGAAGCGCCAAAGGGGAGTGGCCTTGATCACGGTGATGCTGGTGGTGGCCGTGGTGACGGTGATCTGCGCCGGGCTGATCGCGCGCCAGCAGTTGGCGATACGTAGCAGTGCCAACCTGTTGACTGTGCGTCAGGCCTGGCATTACGCCTTGGGTGGCGAGACGTTGGCCAAAGCGGTTCTGCGGCGCGATCTGCGCCAGGGTGATCCGCGCCAGCCGGTCGATCACTTGGGTGAGGCGTGGGCGCGACCGCTGGCGCCTTTTGCGCTGGATGAAGCGGGTGAGTTGCGGGTAGGTATCGAGGACCCGAGCGGACGCTTTAATCTCAACAGCCTGGTGCGCGGGGGGCAGGCCAATGAAGCTGCCATGGCGCAGTTTCGCCGCTTATTACTGCGCCTGGAGATCGAGCAGCCCTATGCCGAACGCCTGCAGGACTGGCTGGATGCCGATCAGGAACCGAGCGGCGCCTCGGGGGCGGAGGATAATCAGTATCTGCTGGCCAAGCCTGCCTATCGAGCGGCGAACCAACCGCTGAGCGATGTCTCTGAACTGCGCCTGTTGTTGGGCATGAGTGAGGCGGATTACCGGCGCTTGCTGCCTTATGTCAGCGCCTTGCCTGAAGACGCTACGCTGAATGTCAATACTGCCAGTGCCTTGGTGCTTTCCAGCTTGGCTGATGGTTTGACGCCGAACGTTGCGCAGGGCCTGCTGGCGGCGCGGGGTAATGGGGGCTTTCGTAGTGTGGAGAGCTTTCTCGAACAGCCGGCCTTGGCTGGGCTCGCTGTGCAAGGGCAAGGCTTGGCCGTGGGCAGCCACTATTTTCAGGTGGTCAGCGAGGTGCGAGTGGTTGATCGTCGTCAGGTCTTGGTGAGCAGTTTGCAACGTGCTGAAGATGGTCGCGTGCGGGTGCTGGCCCGTGATTTAGGACA
>JBOICE010000496.1:0-8762 GCA_050739815.1 Pseudomonas sp.
TTGGCCATCTGCTGGTGGTCGGTGGCGATCACGGGCTGGGTGGTGCGGCCTTGCTGGCGGCGGAAAGCGCGCTGCGCAGTGGGGCGGGGCTGGTGTCCCTGGCGACGCGGGAGGCGCATGTGCCAGCCGCGTTGGCGCGACGACCAGAGCTGATGAGTGTGGGCGTGGCTTCGGCCAACCAATTGCTGGGCCTGGCCGAGCGTGCACAGGTGCTGGTGGTAGGCCCTGGCTTAGGTCAGGCCGCCTGGGGGCGCAGCCTGTTGTCGGTGGCGGCGAGCTGTACGCGACCACAGGTCTGGGACGCGGATGCGCTCAACGTGTTGGCCGTGGGTGCGCGGATGATGCCCGCGGACAGCGTCATCACCCCGCATCCTGGAGAGGCCGCGCGCTTGTTGGGTATTTCGACTGTCGAGGTGCAGGCCGACCGCCCTGCTGCGGCGCGAGCTCTGGCGCAAAAGTACCAGGCTGTCACGGTGCTGAAAGGCGCCGGAAGCTTGATCGCGGCACCGGGCGGGCGGCTGAGTTTGTGTGATCGTGGCCATCCGGCCATGGCCGGTGCCGGCCTGGGCGATGTCTTGGCTGGGTTGATTGGCGCCTTGTTAGCCCAGGGGTTGCCCGCGTTCGAGGCTGCGAGCCTGGCGGTCTGGCTGCACGCCTGCGCAGGTGAGCAGTTGGGCGCGCAAGGGCGTGGATTGGCCGCCAGTGAGCTGATCGCGGTTATCCGTCAGCTATTAGAGGAACAATCGCCTTGTCTGAACTAAGTCTGTATGCGGGAGATGAAGCCGCGATGCTGGTGTTGGGCGCGCACATCGCTCAGGCGACTGGTGGTCGCGGAATTATTTATCTGCACGGCGATCTCGGGGCCGGTAAAACCACACTGTCGCGCGGGATTATTCGCGGTCTAGGGCATGTCGGCGCGGTCAAGAGCCCAACCTTCACCCTGGTGGAGCCTTACGAACTCGGCGATCTGCGGGCCTTTCACTTCGATTTGTACCGCCTGGCCGATCCAGAGGAGTTGGAGTTTCTCGGTATCCGTGATTATTTCGAGGGGGACGCACTTTGTCTGATCGAATGGCCGCAGCGTGGGGCTGGCGTTTTGCCAAAGGCTGACCTGACCATTACCATTACCCCGCAAGAGGATGGCCGTTTGCTGCGCTTGCTGCCACAAAGTGTGCGCGGCAAGGCGTGGTGTGCCGCCTTGACCACTAGGACATGAATAAGAGAATGGGGTTGGGTATGCGCATGCGCGCGCTGGTTACCGGGGTGGGTGTGCTGCTTGTGGCGTTGGCCGCCGACGTTTTTGCCGCCGCGGATATCCGCGGTGTGCGACTGTGGCGGGCGCCGGATAACACTCGGCTGGTATTTGACTTGTCCGGCCCTGTGCAGCACAGCGTATTTACCCTGACGGCACCGAACCGCATCGTTATCGATGTCAACGGCGCGCAATTGGCGACCAAGCTGGAGCAGCTGTCTGTCGCCAACACTCCGATCACCAGCGTGCGCTCTGCGCAGCGCACACCGACAGATTTACGCATCGTGATCGACCTCTCGGCGCCTGTGACGCCGAAGAGCTTCAGCCTGGCGCCTAATCAGCAATACGGTGACCGCCTGGTGATTGACCTGTTCGATCAAGGGGCCGATAGCTCGCCTGATCTGCCTTCTACGGCGACTGCCAGTGCGCCCGAAGTTCCGGTTTCGCCGACCCAGGCGGCACCTAAGCTGACGCCGCTGCCGAGCGGCAAGCGTGAGATAGTGATCGCCATCGACGCCGGGCATGGTGGCGAAGATCCCGGCGCGCTGGGCCCGAAGGGCGCGCGTGAGAAAGACGTGGTGCTGGCCATCGCCAAAGAGCTACAGCGGCAGATCAATGCCGATAAAGGTTTCCGGGCTGAGCTGGTGCGCACCGGCGACTACTTCATCCCGCTGCGTAAACGCACCGAGATTGCCCGCAAGAAAGGCGCCGACCTGTTCGTTTCCATCCACGCCGATGCCGCGCCGCGAGCTTCGGCATTTGGTGCTTCGGTGTTTGCCTTGTCCGATCGTGGCGCGACGTCAGAAACCGCGCGCTGGTTGGCCGACAGTGAAAACCGTTCCGACCTGATTGGTGGGGCTGGCAATGTCAGCTTGGATGACAAGGACCGCATGCTGGCTGGGGTGCTGCTCGACCTGTCGATGACCGCTTCGTTGTCCTCCAGCTTGAACGTTGGGCAGAAGGTGCTGAGCCACTTGGGTCGTGTTACGCCGCTGCACAAGCGGCGAGTGGAACAGGCTGGGTTTATGGTGCTGAAATCGCCGGATATTCCGTCGATCCTGGTCGAAACCGGTTTTATCTCCAATCCTAACGAGGCTATGAAGCTAGCGGCTGGCGGTCATCAGCAGTCTCTGGCGCGTTCGATTCACAGCGGTATCCGTCAGTTCTTCCAGCAAAATCCGCCCCCTGGGACTTACATCGCCTGGTTGCGTGACGAGGGCAAGATTGCCCCGGGGCCGCGCGAGCATGTGGTCAGCTCTGGCGAGAGTCTGGCGCTGATTGCGCAACGTTACCAAGTCAGCCTGCTGGCGCTGCGTAGTGCGAATGGCCTGAAGTCTGACGCCATCAAGGTTGGCCAGAATCTGCATATTCCGGCGACCGCACTGGCGGCGCAGCCATGAGTAGCATCGAGCTCTCGATGCAAGAGCAGGCGCGCATCCAACTGCTGAGCCCGCGCTTGGCGAACCAGATCGCTGCCGGTGAAGTGGTCGAGCGTCCGGCCTCGGTGATCAAGGAGTTGCTGGAAAACAGTCTCGACTCTGGCGCCAAGCGCATCGAGGTGGATGTTGAATTGGGCGGCAGCAAATTGCTGCGGGTGCGCGATGACGGCGGCGGAATTGCCGCTGACGATCTGCCATTGGCCTTGGCGCGCCATGCCACAAGCAAAATCCGTGAGCTGGAAGACCTCGAACGTGTGATGAGCATGGGCTTTCGCGGTGAGGCGTTGGCCTCGATCAGTTCGGTGGCGCGGCTGACCCTTACCTCGCGCACCGCCGATGCGGATCAGGCCTGGCAGGTAGAGACCGAGGGGCGTGACATGGCGCCGCGGGTGCAGCCGGCGGCGCATCCGGTCGGCACCTCGGTGGAGGTGCGCGATCTGTTCTTCAACACCCCGGCACGGCGCAAGTTCCTGCGTGCCGAGAAAACCGAATTCGACCACCTGCAGGAAGTTATCAAGCGTCTGGCCCTGGCGCGCTTCGATGTGGCTTTTCATCTGCGGCATAACGGCAAAAGCGTGCTGACGCTGCATGAGGCGCCGGATGAGCTTAGTCGCGCACGGCGTGTGGCGACTGTGTGTGGGCCGGCTTTTCTGGAGCAGGCGCTACCGATCGAGATCGAACGCAACGGTTTGCGGCTTTGGGGCTGGGTCGGCTTGCCGACCTTCTCGCGTAGCCAGGCGGATCTGCAGTATTTCTATGTGAATGGCCGCATGGTGCGCGACAAACTGGTCGCCCACGCGGTGCGCCAGGCTTATCGCGATGTGTTGTTCAACGGTCGTCATCCGACTTTTGTGCTGTTTCTTGAGATCGACCCGGCGGTCGTCGACGTCAACGTGCACCCGACCAAGCATGAAGTGCGCTTTCGCGACGGGCGTATGGTGCATGACTTCCTCTACGGCACCCTGCATCGCGCCTTGGGCGAGGTGCGTCCGGAAGATCAGTTGGCGGCTCCGGCTGCCGTGGCCGGCATGTTGCGTCTGACCGGGCAGGCGGCGGGGGAGTTCGGCCCGCAGAACGAGATGAGTTTGTCGGCCAATGTGCTGGAGCGGCCGGCATCCGAGTCGACTTGGCGTGCGCCGATTGGCGGCTATTCGGCTCCGCGGCCAGGTCAGAGTCTGCCGACTGCTGAGGCACAGGGCGCTTATCGGGAGTATTTCTCGCCGCTGCCGGGTGCGCCGGCAGTAGCTTTGCCGGACAGTCAGGGCGACGTACCGCCACTCGGTTATGCCCTGGCTCAGCTGAAGGGCGTGTATATCCTCGCCGAAAACACCCAGGGGCTGGTGCTGGTAGATATGCACGCCGCCCATGAGCGCATCACCTACGAGCGTTTGAAGATCGCCATGGCCAGCGAAGGCTTGAGCGGTCAGCCCCTGCTGGTGCCTGAGTCGATTGCGGTCAGCCAGCGCGAGGCGGATTGCGCCGAAGAGCACGGTGTCTGGTTCCAGCGCCTGGGCTTCGAGTTGCAGCGCCTCGGCCCGGAAACCTTGGCGATCCGCCAGATTCCCGCCTTGCTCAAGCAGGCGGAGGCTAATCGCTTGGTCCATGATGTGGTGGCTGATCTGATGGAATATGGCACCAGTGACCGCATTCAGGCGCATCTCAATGAGCTGCTTGGCACTATGGCTTGTCATGGCGCCGTGCGTGCCAATCGGCGTTTAACCTTGCCGGAGATGAATGCGCTGCTGCGGGATATGGAGCACACCGAGCGGAGTGGCCAGTGCAACCATGGTCGCCCGACTTGGACGCAACTGGGTATGGATGATCTCAATAAGCTGTTCCTGCGTGGTCGCTAGAGCGACCTCCTGAGCTATTGCGTTTGGTCATGCAGCGGTGGAAACCGGTTCGGAGATCGCCGACGGGAGAGCGCCCGCAGGGCTGTCGCAAAGGGCGAGCAAGCGAGTACAACCCATTACTGGCTGTAAACTCAGCTCAGATTTCCTGCTTCGTCCTAACCCCTACATCCATGTAGTCGTCAGCGGTCTTGCCGATTGGCCGACGCTCACGACGCTTAGAGAGCAGTTTTGATGGCTGAGCGCCTGCCTCCGGCGATCTTTTTGATGGGTCCAACAGCAGCCGGCAAAACCGACCTGGCTATTGAATTGACTCGGGTATTGCCCTGCGAGCTGATCAGTGTCGACTCGGCCTTGATTTACCGGGGTATGGACATTGGTACAGCCAAGCCCTCGAAGGAGTTGCTTGCAGAGTTTCCACATCGCCTGATTGATATCCGTGACCCGGCTGAGCGCTATTCGGCTGCCGAGTTTCGCGCGGACGCTCTGGCGGCCATGGCAGATATCACGGCCAGGGGGCGGATCCCGTTGTTGGTCGGCGGCACCATGCTCTATTACAAGGCATTGCAGGAGGGCTTGGCGGATATGCCAAGTGCCGATCCGCAGGTCCGTGCCGAGCTTGAGGCGCGCGCTGCAGTCGAGGGTTGGGAGGCGCTGCATCGCGAGCTGGCGGCGGTCGACCCTGAATCGGCTGCGCGTATCCATCCGAATGATCCGCAGCGATTGACCCGCGCGCTGGAAGTCTTTCGTGTCAGCGGATTGACGATGACAGCACATCGCCAGCGCCAGGCCGGGCAAAACTCCGGTATAGAGGCGTCAGGTTGCGGCCAATTGCCTTATACTGTGGCGCACTTGGCGATAGCTCCAGAGCAGCGTCAGGTGCTGCATACGCGTATCGCCGAAAGATTTCAGCTGATGTTGGAACAGGGCTTTGTCGAAGAGGTCGAAGCCCTGCGCAAGCGAGATGACTTGCACGTGGGGTTGCCGTCGATTCGCGCGGTAGGGTACCGCCAGGTATGGGATTACCTGGATGGCAACCTGGAGCGGGAGGAGATGGTCGAGCGCGGCATCATTGCCACGCGGCAATTGGCCAAACGGCAGTTCACCTGGCTGCGTAGTTGGTCTGATTTACACTGGTTGGACAGTCTGGCTTGCGACAATCTGCCACGTGCCTTGAAATACTTGGCATCGGTCTCCATATTGAACTGAGACCTCGCTTGTTGCCGTCTATCCTTGGGGGTGAGACGGCATAAGTCATTTGCTTTTCATTACTAAAACTATTGATCCACAAAGGAGTGCGGCACATGTCAAAAGGGCATTCGCTACAAGACCCTTACCTCAATACCCTGCGTAAGGAACGCGTACCGGTTTCCATCTATCTGGTCAACGGCATCAAGCTACAGGGCCAGATCGAGTCTTTCGACCAGTTTGTAATTTTGCTGAAGAACACTGTCAGCCAAATGGTCTACAAGCACGCTATTTCCACTGTGGTGCCGAGCCGTCCGGTTCGCCTGCCTAGCGCGACTGAAGGCGAGCAAGCCGAAGCCGAGCCGGGTAACGCCTGATAGGAGTCTGCCTTGTTCTTCGAGCGTCATGAAGGGGGTGAGCGGGCAATCCTGGTTCATCTGGACGGCCAGGATCCCGAGGCGCGTGAAGATCCGCAGGAGTTTCAGGAGCTAGCGCTTTCGGCGGGTGCGGATACGGTGGCGTTTATTAGCGTACCGCGCCAACGGCCGACCGCTAAGTACCTGATTGGCAGTGGCAAGGTCAATGAGCTGCACGACCTGGTCAAGGCCGAACAGGTCGATCTGGTGATTTTCAATCACACCCTCACGCCCAGCCAGGAGCGCAACCTCGAGCGTGTGTTCGAGTGTCGCGTGCTTGATCGCACCGGGCTGATTCTCGATATTTTCGCTCAGCGCGCGCGGACCCATGAGGGCAAGCTGCAAGTTGAGCTGGCTCAATTGGATCACTTAAGCACCCGACTGGTACGCGGTTGGACTCACCTGGAAAGGCAGAAAGGCGGTATTGGTCTGCGTGGTCCGGGTGAAACCCAGTTGGAGACCGACCGCCGTTTGCTGCGTGTGCGCATCCGCCAGATCAAGCAAAAACTCGAACGGGTTCGCAGTCAGCGAGAGCAGGCGCGGCGGGGGCGTAAGCGCGCGGATATTCCTTCGGTTTCTCTGGTGGGCTACACCAACGCCGGCAAGTCGACGCTGTTTAATGCGTTGACCGCGTCCGATGTTTACGCTGCGGACCAGCTCTTCGCGACTCTTGATCCGACTCTGCGCCGTCTGGAACTGGATGACCTGGGGCCTGTGGTGTTGGCTGATACGGTGGGCTTTATCCGCCATCTGCCGCATAAGCTGGTCGAGGCCTTCCGCGCTACCCTGGAAGAATCTAGCAACTCCGATCTACTGTTGCATGTGATCGACGCCCATGAGCCGGAGCGTATGCAGCAGATTGAACAGGTTATGGCGGTGCTCACTGAGATCGGCGCTGAAGCTCTGCCAATTCTTGAGGTGTACAACAAGCTGGATCTGCTCGAAGGCGTAGAGCCGCAGATTCAGCGTGATGCCGAGGGCAAGCCGCAGCGAGTTTGGTTGTCGGCCCGTGATGGGCGGGGGCTGGACTTGTTGCGTCAGGCGATTGCTGAATTGCTGGGTGATGATTTGTTTGTCGGCACCCTGTGTTTGCCGCAGTGTCTGGGTCGGCTGCGGGCACAATTTTTTGCTTTGGGTGTTGTGCAAAGCGAAGGGCATGATGAGCAGGGCGGTAGTCTGCTGGCAATTCGCGTGCCGCGGGTTGAGCTAAATCGGTTGATCAGTCGCGAAGGCTGGAAGCCGTCAGATTTTCTCGAGCAACACACTTTGCAATAAAGCCTGCGACTGTGGCTTTGCTGCTGGTGACCGGCATCTGTAGCATTGGTGGGCGTGCCGTGGGTGCGTCTTTGCTTTATTAGTATGGAGAGCGCTATGGCTTGGAATGAGCCGGGTGGCAACTCGAATAATCAGGATCCTTGGGGTGGGCGCAAAGGTGGCGACCGCAAGGGGCCGCCAGATCTCGACGAAGCCTTCCGCAAGTTGCAGGAAAGCCTGAATGGGTTGTTGGGCAGCGGCAAGAAACGTGGCGGTGAAGCTGGCTCGGGCAACGGTGGTGGCTTCGGCTTGCTCGCCATCGGTCTGGGGCTGCTGGCTGCTGTTTGGCTATATAGCGCCGTGTATGTCGTGGATGAGCAGGAGCAGGCCGTTGTTCTGCGCTTCGGCAAGTACTACGAAACTGTCGGTCCCGGTCTGAATTTCTATTTCCCGCCGATTGATCGTAAGTTTCAGGAGAACGTCACCCGCGAGCGTGCTTACAGTAAGCAGGGGCAGATGCTTACCGAAGATGAAAACATCATCGAAGTCCCGCTCACCGTGCAGTACAAGATCAGCAACTTGCAGGACTTTGTGCTTAACGTTGATCAGCCTGAAGTCAGCTTGCAGCAAGCTACGGACAGCTCTGTTCGCCACGTTGTAGGTTCTACGGCGATGGATCAGGTGCTCACCGAAGGTCGTGAGCTGATGGCCAGCGAGGTCAAAGAGCGGCTGCAGCGCTTCATGGATACCTATAAAACCGGTATCACCGTGACCCAGGTGAACTTGCAGAGTGCCGCGGCGCCGCGTGAAGTGCAGGAAGCCTTCGATGACGTGATTCGTGCTCGTGAAGATGAGCAGCGTGAGAAGAACCTGGCAGAAACCTACGCTAATGGCGTGGTGCCTGAAGCTCGTGGTCAGGCTCAGCGTCTGATCGAGGATGCCAGCGGTTATCGCGATGAAGTGGTTTCCAGGGCTACCGGTGAGGCGGATCGCTTCAGCAAGTTGGTTGCTGAGTACCGTAAGGCGCCGGACGTCACTCGTGAGCGCCTCTATCTGGACACCATGCAAGAGCTGATGAGTAACACCAGTAAGGTGTTAGTGACTGGCGAGAAAGGGCAAAACAATCTGCTCTATCTGCCGCTGGATAAAATGCTCGATAGTCGTAGCACTGCTGCTCCGGGAGTTCCTGCGAGTGCGGCGAGTAGTGATCTGGGGTCGCGCGTGAGTGCTGAGCTACAGCAGCGCGATCTGCGTTCAAGGGAGACTCGCTGATGAGCAATAAATCACTGATCACCCTGATCGTCGGCGTGGTAGTCGCGCTGGTCGTTTGGAACTGCTTCTATATCGTCGCTCAGACCGAGCG
>JBOICE010000497.1:0-6209 GCA_050739815.1 Pseudomonas sp.
CGTTCTTTGGGCGTTATCCTTCCTGGTCGATCTGTTTTCACAGCCCTTTTCGCGCTTCCAGCAGTGTTTTGGCAGCCTTCAACGTGCAGCAAGGTTTTGAGGTGAAACGATGAGCGAGTCAGCAGAAAGAGACGCCCGCCACAAAGCTCGGATGGAGCGCAAGAAGGCCCTGATCGACGAAAAGATCGCCCAGGCGCAAGACGAATACGGCCTGTTGCTGGTGCATACCGGTAATGGCAAAGGCAAAAGCAGCTCGGCCTTCGGCATGGTCGCCCGCGCGTTGGGGCATGGCATGAAGGTCGGCGTGGTGCAGTTCATCAAAGGGGCGGCGAGCACAGGGGAAGAGCGCTTCTTCCGCCGCTTCCCCGAGGAAGTCAGTTACCACGTGATGGGCGAGGGCTACACCTGGGACACGCAGGATCGCCAGCGCGATATCGACAAAGCCATCGCCGCCTGGGCGGTGGCCAAGCAACTGCTGAATGACCCGGAGATCGGCCTGGTGGTGCTCGATGAGCTGAATATTGCGCTCAAGCACGGCTACCTCTCGCTGGAAAGCGTGTTGGCGGATATCGGTGGGCGCCCGTTGTTGCAGCACGTGGTCGCCACTGGCCGTGGTGCGCCGCCCGGCTTGATCGAGGCGGCGGATACCGTGACCGAAATGGGCATGCTCAAGCATGCGTTCAAGTCGGGTGTGAAGGCGCAGAAAGGGGTCGAGTTTTGAGCTGTCTGGTCTGCGCTGCAGCTGTGCTCGTAGGGCGGAACTCATGCGCCTGTGGAGTTGGCGCTGAGCGAGTGAGTTCGCCTCTCTACAGGTTCCCCTTATGAGTTCTGCACGCCAATGCCCGGCACTGTTGATCGCCGCTCCGGCTTCCGGTCAGGGCAAAACCACTGTGACCGCGGCCCTGGCGCGCCTGCATTCGCGCCAGGGTAAACGGGTGCGAGTGTTCAAGTGTGGGCCGGACTTCCTTGACCCGATGATCCTGGCCCGTGCCAGCGGTGCGCCGGTCTATCAACTGGATCTGTGGATGGTCGGCGCAGTGGAGAGCCGTCGCCTGCTCTGGGAAGCCGCAGGCGAGGCCGACTTGATTCTGATCGAAGGGGTCATGGGGTTGTTCGATGGCACGCCGTCGGCTGCCGACCTGGCGCGGCATTTCGGCGTGCCAGTCATGGCGCTGATCGACGGCTCCGGTATGGCCCAGACGTTCGGTGCCATGGCCCACGGCATGGCCACGTTCCAGCCGGACCTGCCGTTCTCCGGGGTGCTGGCCAATCGCACCGGCAGCGTCCGCCATGGTGAGATTCTGCGTGACTGCCTGCCCAAGCATATCCACTGGTATGGCGCCTTGCCGCGCAGCAGCGCGATCGAACTGCCGCGTCGGCATCTGGGCTTGGTGCAGGCCGAAGAGCTGGCGGATCTCGATGTTCGCCTGGACGCCGCAGCCGATGCCCTGGCCGCGAGTGCCGACGTTGGCTTGCCGGCGCCGGTGAGTTTTGCCGCACCTGAGTTGCTCGGGGGGCTGCCGCGGATTGTCCAGCCATTATTGGCCGGCGTGCGCATCGGTGTCGCGCGGGACACTTCGTTCGCCTTTCTCTACCAGGCTAACCTCGACCTGCTGCGCGAACTGGGTGCCGAGCTGGTGCAGTTTTCGCCATTGCAGGATGCGGAAATCCCCGAGGTAGACAGCCTCTATCTGCCCGGTGGCTACCCTGAGCTGCACTTGCAACAGCTGGAGACGAACCAGCCGATGCGTTCGGCAATTCATGCCCATCACGCCGCCGGCAAACCGATCCACGCCGAGTGCGGCGGCATGCTCTACCTGCTCAGGGCGCTGACCGATAAAGACGGTGAGCGTGGTGAGCTGCTCGGCCTGCTGCCCGGCGAGGCGCTGATGCACAAGCGTCTGAAGGCGCTGGCGCTACAGGAAATCGAATTGCCGGAGGGGCGTCTGCGCGGCCACACCTACCATTATTCGGAATTGGACTGCGCCCTGGAGCCGCTGGCCCGTGGCGTGTGCCCGACTTATAAGCGCACCGCCGAGGCGGTTTATCGAATCGGCCGGCTGACCGCGTCCTATATTCACTTCTATCTGCCGTCCAATCCCCAGGCGGCTGCGGCCTTGTTCCTACCATGATCGAGCTAACTGCATGAGCCAGCACGCTTTCAGCGAAGCCGAGCGCGCGGCGGTGTACCGCGCAATTGCTTTACGCCGCGATATGCGTCATTTCAGTGGCGGCCAGGTCGCACCGGAGCTGCTGGCACGTTTGCTGGAGGCGGCGCATCAGGCGCCGAGCGTCGGTTTGATGCAGCCTTGGCGGTTTATCCGCATTACCCAGGCCGACTTGCGCACCGCTATCCATGGCTTGGTGGAAGAAGAGCGAGTGCGTACGGCAGAGGCCTTGCAGCAGCGCTCGGATGAGTTCATGCGGCTTAAAGTCGAGGGTATACGTGACTGCGCCGAGTTGCTGGTGATGGCCCTGATGGAGGGGCGCGAGGCGCATGTGTTCGGTCGCCGTACCTTGCCGGAAATGGACCTGGCTTCGGTCGCCTGTGCGATACAGAACCTTTGGCTCGCGGCACGCGTGGAAGGTCTGGGGCTGGGTTGGGTGTCGTTGTTTGACCCCCAGGCCTTGGGCACGCTGCTCGGCCTGCCAGCCGGGGCGAAACCGGTGGCCGTGCTCTGCCTGGGGCCGGTGCCGGAATTCTATCCCGTACCGATGTTGCAGCAAGAAGGTTGGGCCCAGCCCCGGCCGCTGGCCGAACTGGTGTTCGACAATCAGTGGGACGCGCGGCAGTGGGACGCGCGGCCGAGGGGTGAGCGGGAATGAGCATCGCCCTGTTGAGTGTCGCCGGAGTGGCGCTGGATGCCGTGTTGGGCGAGCCGAGAAGCTGGCACCCGCTGGTGGCTTTTGGACGCCTTGCTGACGCACTCGAGAGTCGCTTTAACCGGCCATTCGCGGCCCCGTTGGCAGTAGGTGAAACGCACAGCCAGATGGGGTACGAGGACATAGGTCGTGGCTGGCGCAGCCATGGGGTTACCGCCTGGGTGCTGGCGGTATTGCCGCTGACATTGCTGGCCTATCTATTGAGCCTGCTGCCCTATATCGGCTGGCTGGTCGAGGTGCTGGCACTGTATGCGGCAATCGGTTTGAAGAGCCTGGCCGAGCATGCCGAGCCGGTCGCCCAGGCGCTGCGTCGGGATGATCTGCCCGAGGCGCGCAAGCGTGTCGGTTACCTGGTCAGCCGGCAGACCGCAGAGCTGGATCATGAAGCCGTTGCCCGCGCCGCCACCGAGTCGGTGCTGGAGAACGGCAGCGATGCGGTCTACGCGGCACTGTTCTGGTTCGTTTTGCTCGGTGCGCCGGGCGTGGTGCTGTACCGCCTGAGCAATACCCTGGACGCCATGTGGGGCTATCGCAATGCGCGCTTCGAGCGCTTTGGCTGGGCCGCCGCGCGGATCGATGACGTACTCAATTACCTCCCCGCGCGACTGGTTGCACTGACCTATGCACTGCTCGGCAAAACCCGCTTGGCCCTGCACTGCTGGCGCACTCAGGCACCGACCTGGGATAGCCCCAACGCCGGCCCGGTGATGGCTGCCGGGGCCGGCGCGCTCGGCGTTGCCCTGGGTGGGCCGGCGGTTTACCAGGGTGAGTTGCACCAGCGCCCACGCCTTGGCGAAGGGGCTGCGGCAAACGCGGAAACTATCGAACGGGCAGTCAGCCTGGTGCGCCGTGGGGTGCTGCTCTGGCTGCTGATCTTGTTGGTTGGAGGCCAGCTCTATGCTTGAACATGGCGGTCGTTTGCAGCTGGCAGCGCGCAAATATGGGATTGCCGAGGCCGACTGGCTGGATCTCTCCACGGGCATCGCGCCCTGGCCGTGGCCGCTACCGGAAATTCCCCTGCGCGCCTGGGCGCGTTTACCGGAAACCGAAGACGGCCTGGAAGCCGCCGCCCGCGCCTATTACGGCACCGCGCAGCTATTGCCGGTCGCCGGCTCGCAAGCCGCAATCCAGATGCTGCCGCGCTTGCGCCGCGCGGGCAAAGTGGGCGTGCTGTCGCCCTGTTACGCTGAGCATGCCGAGGCATGGCTCAAGGGCGGGCATATCGTCCGTGAGGTCAGTGAGGATGAGGTGGACTTCTTTCTCGATGGTCTCGACGTTCTGGTGCTGGTCAATCCGAACAACCCCACGGGTCGGCTGATCGAGCGGGCACAACTGCTCGACTGGTATGAGCGTCTGGTTCGCCGTGGTGGCTGGCTGGTGGTCGATGAGGCCTTCATGGACACCACGCCGGAGCACAGCCTGGCCGCCAGCACGGGTCGTGAAGGTTTGATCGTGTTGCGCTCGTTCGGCAAGTTTTTCGGCCTGGCCGGTGCCCGGCTGGGTTTTGTCCTGGGACCGAACAAGCTGTTGCAGGCGTTGGCTGAGCAGCTCGGCCCCTGGACCATAAATGGCCCGACCCGTCTGCTCGGCGCCGCCTGTCTGCGCGATGGCCAAGGGCATCTGCTGCAACGCCAGCGCGCGGCCCAAGCCAGTCAGCGACTGGCGGGCTTGCTTGAGCGCCATGGTTTAACGCCTGCCGATGGTTGCGCGTTGTTCCAATGGTTGCCGAGTAGCGGGGCGCAAGCGTTGCAGGACTTCCTAGCCCGGCGCGGGATTCTCGTCAGGCTGTTCGTGCAAAGCAGCAGTTTGCGTTTTGGCCTGCCGGCGGATGAAGCAGGCTGGGCCCGCCTCGAACAGGCGCTGCAGGCCTATCGGCTGGAGTTTTCATGAGTACCTTGATGGTTCAGGGCACGACCTCGGATGCCGGTAAAAGCACTCTGGTGGCCGCGCTGTGCCGCTGGCTGCAACGCCAGGGCGTGTTGGTGGTGCCGTTCAAGCCGCAAAACATGGCGCTCAACAGTGCGGTGACGGCCGACGGCGGTGAAATCGGTCGTGCGCAGGCGGTGCAAGCACAGGCGTGTGGCCTGGCGCCGCACACCGATATGAACCCGGTGCTGCTCAAACCCAACAGCGATACCGGCGCGCAAGTGATCATCCACGGCCGCGCCATCAGCAGCATGGAAGCGGCGGCTTATCACGACTACAAGAAGGTCGCGATGCAGGCTGTGTTGCAATCCCATCAGCGTCTGAATGCCGCGTACCAGGTGGTGATGGTGGAGGGTGCCGGCTCGCCAGCGGAGATCAACCTGCGCTCTGGCGACATCGCCAATATGGGTTTCGCCGAAGCGGTGGATTGTCCGGTGATCCTGATTGCCGATATCGACCGTGGTGGCGTATTCGCGCATTTGGTCGGCACCTTGGAATTGCTCTCCGAAAGCGAGCAGGCGCGGATCAAGGGATTCGTCATCAACCGTTTTCGCGGTGCGTTGAGCTTGCTGCAACCTGGCCTCGACTGGCTCGAACAGCGTACCGGTAAGCCGGTGCTGGGCGTGCTGCCGTACCTCGGCGATCTGCATCTGGAAGCCGAAGACGCCATCGATACACGCCAGACGTCCAAGGCCGAGCGTGTGCTGAGAGTCGTGGTGCCGGTACTGCCGCGGATCAGCAATCACACCGACTTCGACCCGCTGCGCCTGCACCCGCAAGTCGACTTGCAGTTCGTCGCGCCGGGGCAGCCGGTGCCGCCGGCGGATCTGATCATCCTGCCTGGTTCGAAAAGCGTGCGTGCCGACCTGGCGTTTCTGCGGGCCAACGGTTGGGCAGCAACGCTGCAACGGCATCTGCGCTATGGCTGCAAACTGCTGGGGATTTGTGGTGGCTTGCAAATGCTCGGCAGCAACCTGCACGACCCGCTCGGTCTGGAAGGAGCCGCGGGCACGAGCCCGGGTTTCGGGCTGCTGGAGTTCGACACCGAACTGGCGGCGGAAAAACAGCTGCGCAATGTCCAGGGCCATCTGTGTCTGGAGGATGCTCCGGTGAGCGGTTACGAAATCCATGCCGGCGTCACCAGCGGGCCGGCGCTGGATTCAGCCGCGGTGCGTCTGGCCGATGGCCGTCGCGATGGCGCGCAGAGCGTGGATGGGCAGATTCTCGGCACCTACCTGCATGGCCTCTTCGAAGCGCCAGCCGCTTGTACGGCATTATTGCGCTGGGCCGGCTTGCGCGATGTGCAGCCGGTCGATTACCACGCCCTGCGCGAACGCGACCTCGAACGCCTGGCCGATCTGGTCGAGACCCACCTGGACTGCGCGCGGTTGCGCGAACTC
>JBOICE010000498.1:0-5853 GCA_050739815.1 Pseudomonas sp.
TCGCTGCAACCCCGCGCCGCAGACATCAGCAGCCTGGGAGGCGAGGAAAGCCTGTTGATCTGCGTGCGTGGCGAACATCTGCCGCTGCTCTGCTTGCAGGACTTGCTCGGGGTCAACCGTCCGGCACGGCGGGCGGAGGAGGCGATCGTGGTGATCCTCGAAGCCGAGGGACGTCATTTCGCTCTGCAGGTGGACGATCTGGTCGGCCAGCAGCAGGTCGTGATCAAGAGCCTGGAACATAACTTCCGCCGGGTCGAAGGCATCTCCGGCGCCACCATCATGGGCGACGGTAGTGTTGCCTTGATCCTCGATGTCGACGCACTGCCGCGTCTGGCGGCAAAAGGAGAAACGATGCATGAATGCGAGTAATGCGGAATTGTCCAGTCAGCAGGCGCAGGAGTACCTCACCTTCAGGCTTGGTCGCGAGGAGTACGCCATCGATATCCTCCGCGTTCAGGAGATCCGGGGCTACGACCAGGTCACTGCGATAGCCAACAGCCCGGCGTTCATCAAGGGTGTGATCAACCTGCGTGGGGCGATCGTGCCGATCGTCGACCTGCGGATCAAATTTAACCTGGACAGCGTGACCTACGACGAATTCACCGTGGTGATCATCCTCAACATCGGCAGGCGCATCGTCGGTGCGGTGGTGGATTCGGTGTCGGACGTGATGGCCCTGGCGGCCGAGGAGATCAAGCCGCCGCCGGAGTTCGGCTCGAACTTCGACACCGAGTATCTGCTGGGCCTGGCCAGTGCCGGCGACAACATGCTGATTCTGGTGGATATCGAAAAGCTGATGACCAGCCGCGAGATGGCGTTGGTCGAGGAGGCTGCGTCCTGACGCCGAAGTCGAATCAAGCTCAGCCATAGATTTATCCCACCGAACACTAATAAACATGCAGGGGATTTCACATGGGTTTGTTCAACGGTAAAGCGCAAGCGCAGCTTCTCGCCGATCAAGTCGCCGGCATCATCCGCTCCCTGGCCGAGGGCAATCTCGACCAGTCCATCGTCAATAGCAATCCGACCTACCACAGCGTCTACGACGCCCTAGCCAGCCTGCAGCAGTCCTTACGCCAAGAGCGCTCAGAAGCGGCCCAGACCGAGCAACTGGAGCAGGCACTGGCGCAGATGACTGCCAAGCACGAAGAGGGTTGGATCGACGAAATCATCCCTCCCGCCCAGTTCGGCGGCAGCCACAGCCGGATCACAAGCGGCATCAATGCGCTGGTGGCGGCGCACATTGCCGTCAAGATGAAGATCGTGCAGGTCGTCACTACCTACGGCCAGGGCGATTTTTCCACGCTTATGGATCGCCTGCCGGGCAAGAAGGCGCAAATCACCGAGGCGATCGACGGGGTACGCAACGGCCTGAAGGCTGCGGCCGATGCGGCGGATGAGGCCAGGACCATTGCCGCTGCCAACTCACGGATCAAGAGTGCGCTGGATAACGTTTCGGCCAACGTGATGATTGCCGATACCGACCTGCGCATCATCTATATGAACCGCACGCTGAAAGAGATGCTTGGCAAGGCCGAGGCCGACATTCGCAAGCAGTTGCCGAACTTCAGCGCCGCCAACCTGATGGGCGCGAACATCGATGTGTTCCACAAGAACCCATCGCACCAACGGCATATCCTGGCCAATCTCACCGGCGTGCATAAGGCCGAGCTGAACCTGGGCGGACGGCGCTTCTCCCTCGATGTGGTACCGGTGTTCAGCGATGCCGGCGAGCGGCTCGGGGCGGCGGTGCAGTGGGTCGACCGTACCGAGGAGTTCCGTGCCGAGCAGGAAGTTTCCGGGCTGGTCGAGGCAGCCGCAGCGGGTGACTTCAGCAAGCGCATTGCCGAGGAGAACAAGGAAGGTTTCTTCCTGCAGATGGCCAAGGGCTTGAACGTCCTGGTGGATACCGCCGACCGCGGTCTCAAGGATGTGGCGCGCGTACTCGGCGCCATGGCTGAGGGCAACCTGACCCAGCGCATCGAGGCCGACTATCAGGGCACCTTCGGTGAGCTCAAGGATTTCTCCAACGAAACGACGGAGAACCTGTCGAGCATGCTCAGACAGATTCGCGAGTCGGCCGACACCATCAATACGGCATCGAACGAAATCGCTTCCGGCAACGCCGAACTGTCGACTCGCACCGAGCAGCAGGCCGCTTCGCTGGAGGAAACCGCTTCGAGCATGGAGGAGCTGACCAGCACCGTTAAGCTCAACGCGGAGAATGCACGGCAGGCCAATTCGCTGGCGGTGAATGCTTCCGAAGTCGCCACCGAAGGCGGCAACGTGGTGCAGAAGGTGGTCACCACCATGTCGTCGATCAACGAGTCGGCCCGCAAGATCTCCGACATCATCGGGGTGATCGACGGGATTGCCTTCCAGACCAACATCCTTGCCTTGAACGCCGCCGTCGAAGCGGCCCGTGCCGGTGAACAGGGCCGCGGCTTCGCGGTGGTGGCAGGGGAGGTGCGGACCCTGGCGCAGCGCTCTGCGGCCGCCGCCAAGGAGATCAAGACGCTGATTTCCGACTCGGTGAGCAAGGTGGAGAACGGCAATACGTTGGTGGCCCAGGCCGGGCAGACCATGAGCGACATCGTCGTGGCGATCAAGCGGGTCACCGACATCATGGCCGAGATTGCCGCTGCGTCTTCCGAGCAGAGCCGCGGCATCGAAGAAATCAACGGTGCGGTCAGCCAGATGGACGAGATGACCCAGCAAAACGCCGGTCTGGTGGAGGAGGCGGCGACCTCCGCCGGCGCCATGCAAGAACAGGCCGCGTTGCTTTCGCAGGCGGTGGCGGTCTTCAAACTCGAGACCGGGCAGCCCGGCGCACACAGCCCGGTCGGTACGGCCAGCCCTGCTGCGGTACCCAAGGTTGCGGCTGTGCCGCGCAAGGGCAAGGTTGCGCCACGTGCCAGCAAGGCCAAGGAAGAGGAGTGGCAGGAGTTCTAGCCGCTAGGGTTCGACCTACAGCCTGTTCCGCGCTGTAGGTCGAACCCGGTTGTGGCGACGTGCACTAAGGATTTGAGCGCAGCTCAAAGGGTGGCAGCAAAGTTCAGGCGACGATGGCATGAGCAGCAGCGCGATAGTCGGTGCACATGAGTTCAGCTATACCCTTGAGGACTTCGAGAGGATTCGACGCCTGCTTTACCAGAAGGCCGGCATCAGCTTGGCGCCTTGCAAGGCGCAGATGGTCTACAGTCGGCTCGCCCGGCGTTTGCGTTGCCTGCACTTGTACAGCTTTGCCGAGTATCTGGCCTTCCTCGAGCGGCACTCGGACGAGTGGCAGCAATTCGTCAACGCCCTGACCACCAACCTCACGGCCTTCTTCCGCGAATCCCACCATTTCGAGCAACTCGCTGCGCTTGCCCGCCAGCGGGGCCAGGAGGGGCGGCCACTGCGCTTCTGGTCGGCAGCCTCGAGTACGGGTGAGGAGCCTTATTCCATGGCCATGACGCTGGTCGAGGTGTTCGGCAGCTTTTCCGCGCCGGTGCAGATCATTGCCTCGGATATCGATACTGGCGTACTGGAGTATGCGCGCCAGGGCATTTACCCGCAGGAGCGGGTGGCGCAGTTACCCACGGCACTGAAGCAGCGCTTCTTTCAGCGTGGCGTCGTCAACAACGCAGGCAGGGTGCGCGTCGTCCCTGAATTGCGGCACATGGTGGAGTTCCGGCGGATCAATCTGCTGGAGGCCAACTGGGGCATTGCCGGGGGGCTGGACGCGATTTTTTGCCGCAACGTGATGATCTATTTCGACAAGCCGACCCAGGCTCGCCTGCTGGAACGCATGGTGCGCTTGCTGCGGCCGGATGGTTTGTTCTTCGCCGGGCATTCGGAAAGCTTCGTGCATGCCAGCCATGTGGTGAAGCTGGTCAGCCGCTCGGCCTACCAGCCCGCACTGGCTGCAGAGAGGCTTGGCACATGATCATCGAGCAGCCCGGCGCGCTGGCGCAAACCCGCTATTACGACCCGTATTTTGCCGCCGAGGCGGTGAAGATCCTGCCTGGCGAGTACTACGCCACCGCCGCCGATGAGCTGATCGTCACCGTGCTGGGCTCCTGTGTCGGGGTTTGTCTGCGCGATCGCCGCAGTGGCATGGGTGGCATGAACCATTTCATGCTGCCGGAACAGGCCGAAAGCCCCCTTATGCCGGGCTCGGCGCGCTACGGCGTGTTTGCCATGGAACTACTGATCGAGCAGTTGCTCAAGCTGGGAGCGCAGCGCGAACAGCTGGTGGCCAAGGTATTCGGCGGCGGGTGCGTCCTGCCGGACATGACGGACAACGATGTGGGGCAGTGCAACGTTGATTTCGTCCACGACTACCTGCGGACCCAGGGTATCCCTGTGCTCGCCGAGGACTTGCTCGGCTGCTATCCGCGTAAGGTCTATTACTTCCCGAGCAGTGGGCGGGTGCTGGTGAAAAAACTCCAGCGCCTGCACAACAGCACGTTGCAGGAACGTGAGCAGGAGTTGGACCTGAGTATCAAACGCGCCGCTCTGACCGGGCCGATCGATCTGTTCTAGGAGGGTCGGCATGCCGATCAAGGTGTTGGTGGTTGACGATTCGGCGCTGATTCGCAGTCTGCTCAGCGAGATCATTCGGGCCGATCCCCAATTGCAACTGGTTGGCGCGGCGTCAGATGCCTTTGTGGCACGCGACCTGATCAAAAAGCACGCGCCGGACGTCATCACCCTCGATGTGGAAATGCCGCGCATGGATGGCCTGACCTTCCTCGATAAACTGATGCGGGGGCGGCCGACGCCAGTGGTGATGATTTCCTCGCTCACCGAGCAGGGCTCCGAGTCGACGCTGCGCGCACTGGAGTTGGGCGCTATCGACTTCGTCTGCAAACCCAGGCTGGGCATCAGTGAGGGCATGCAGGCTTACGCCGCCGAGATTCGCGCCAAGCTCAAGGTGGCCGCAGGTGCACGGCTGTCCAAGCGGGCGGCGGCTGCGCACCCCGCGGCGATAGAAACGCTCGTGCCGGCGACGACAATAGTCGGCACGGAAAAGCTGATCGCCATCGGCGCGTCCACCGGTGGCACCGAGGCGATCAAGGCCGTGCTGCTGGGTTTGCCGGCGGACAGCCCGGGGGTAGTGATCACCCAGCACATGCCGGCAGGTTTCACCCGCTCTTTCGCCGAGCGGCTGAATCGCCTCAGCCGCCTTACCGTCTGTGAGGCCCAGGATGGCGACCGCATCCTACCTGGGCATGCCTTGATCGCCCCGGGCGGCTTGCATCTGCTCGTGACCCGTTCGGGAGCCAACTATGTGGCGCGACTTTCCGAGGCACCGCCGGTCAACGGTCACCGGCCTGCGGTGGACGTGATGTTCCACTCCGCGGCCCGCTGTGCCGGGCGCAACCTGATTGCCGCCCTGCTCACCGGGATGGGGCGGGATGGTGCGCAGGGGTTGTTGGATATTCGCCAGTCCGGTGGCTACACCCTGGCCCAGGACGAAGCCAGCTGTGTGGTCTACGGCATGCCACGCGAAGCGGCGGCGATTGGCGCGGCGGAAGAGGTGTTGGCGCTGGCGGCAATTGCGCCTGCCCTGGTAGCCCAGGCGCGCAAGCGCGGCAGCGGCAACCGGGTGTGAATCGAGCCGGGCGTCAGAATCCGAAGTGAAACAACAAGGCGCCGGTGGGCGCCTTGTTGTCTGATCGCGAGAGGGGAGCAGGGCTTAGCCGGTCACACTCAGAATTGCTTTGCTTCCTAAGCCCCTTACGTGGATCAGTTGGTCCGGGCGCCTTGGGCAATCCAGGCGCCGATCAGGTCGCGCTCTTCCTGGGTCATCTGAGTGATGTTGCCCAGCGGCATGGTTTGGGTGGCGACAGCCTGGGCCTGAATTCT
>JBOICE010000499.1:0-6225 GCA_050739815.1 Pseudomonas sp.
GCCAGGCAGCAGCTCCTTGATTCGCTCCCATTGATCATCACGAAGCCAATAGCGGTGCATCAACCACCTCAAATGCTGCGAAGGTAACGGATACCGCTGCCCGCTCAAAATGAGAACGCCCCCTAGGACGCGAAGAAGGTGTGGATGAAGGGCTTGCGGTAGCAAGCCCTAAGAAGAATCAGATGGAGGCGTCCTTGCCAAGCAGTACCTGGAGTTCTTCAGTTAACGGCATGGGGGTAAATGCGCTGACGCGGGCACGTCCTGTGTTTCCCGCTGGCACCCAGATCTTCGAAAACAGCAATGCAGCGATGATGCGAGGAAACTGGCCCGCGACTTCACGATAGTCCCGGGTTTGCCAGCCGAGCTTAAGCATCATCCAATGTGATCTGGCGTGAAGGTATGGCTGCTGCTGGGTCAGAATGTGGGCGCGCTCTAGCCATCGAAAGGCATCCCCGCTTCGCTTCTCCCACATGGATTGTTCAGCTTGCTGAAAGGCCTCATCAATCGCTACGCGCAATGCTTCTTTCATCTCCAATCCGCCCTATTTCTTAAGAAGGCGCAGGCCGTTGAATACCACCAGAAGACTGACGCCCATGTCTGCGAAGACTGCCATCCACATAGTGGCCTGACCGGTCAGTGTGACGGCAAGGAAAACAGCTTTGACGCCCAAAGCCAGGGCTATGTTTTGCTTGAGGATTGCTGCAGTTTGCTGGGAAAGGCGAATGAAGGCCGGAATCTTGCGCAGGTCATCATCCATTATCGCCACATCAGCGGTCTCAATTGCGGTGTCAGTGCCGGCAGCCGCCATGGCGAAACCGATTTCTGACTTGGCCAGCGCAGGCGCATCATTGATCCCATCGCCCACCATCCCAACGACAAAGCCGCGAGACCGGAGTGTTTCTATCGCCTTCAGTTTGTCGACGGGGAGAAGATTTCCTCGTGCTTCGTCGATACCTACCTGCTTCGCGATGGCCTCTGCGGTATGAGGGTTGTCGCCGGTCAACATGGCTGTCTTCACCCCTAGCGAGTGAAGCGCGTCGATTGCCTCGCGGCTGGACTCCTTGACGGTATCTGCTACAGCGAACATCGCAATTGCTCGTGCGGAATCACAAAGCACCACCACCGTTTTACCTTGGCGCTCAAGTCGCTCCAGCGTCTCCTCCAGTGCTGTCGAGCACTGCCCCAGTTCTTCCACTAAGCGGTGGTTGCCTAAGTGGAAGTCTGTACCCTCAATGCGGCCTCGAACACCGCGACCAAGCAGGGCTTCGAATCCTTCAACAGCGGCAAACTGTAAACCATTCTCCGCCGCATGCTTGGCAAGCGCTTGTGATACAGGGTGATCAGACCGGCTGGCCAGGCTGGCTGCTTTTATGCGGTAGCCCTCTGAGTCCCCCTCAATCAACGGCATGTAGTCGGTCTGGGCTGGTTTGCCATGAGTAATGGTTCCGGTCTTATCGAGGGCCAGGAATCCAAGCTTGCCACCGCTTTCCAGATAGACGCCCCCTTTAATCAGAATTCCTTTACGAGCGGCGGCTGCCAGGCCACTGACAATGGTGACCGGAGTCGAGATGACCAGCGCACAAGGGCATGCCACGACAAGCAGTACCAGCGCGCGATAAATCCAGTCGTACCACCCCCCATCCATAACCAATGGCGGCACAATGGCGATTGCCAAGGCGAACAGAAAAACAGCCGGGGTGTATATCTTGGAAAACTGGTCCACGAAGCGCTGGGTCGGGGCCCGCGAACCTTGCGCCTCTTCTACGGCGTGAATGATGCGAGCCAGGGTGGTGTTACCTGCTGCTGCGAGGACGCGGTATTCCAGCGAGCCGGATTCATTGATCGTGCCGGCGAATACTGGGTCGCCCACGGCTTTTTCTACGGGGAGGCTTTCCCCCGTGATCGGGGCCTGATTGATCGTGGAGTTGCCGGCTGTTACCTCGCCATCAAGACCTATCCGTTCTCCAGGACGAACCCGAACAACAGCGCCTACGGCGATGGCTTCAACGTCTAAATCAATCCATGTGCCATCTGCTTGTTGGACCGTTGCTCGCTCAGGTGTCAAATCCATCAAACTACTAATAGCGTTGCGAGCCCGATCCAGAGACTTAGCTTCTATCAGCTCGGCGACCGCAAACAAAAACATGACCATGGCCGCCTCCGGCCACTGTCCAATCAGTACGGCACCTGTTACTGCGATGCTCATCAATGCGTTGATATTGAGGTTTCGGTTCTTGAGGGCAATCCAACCTTTTTTATAGGTGGTCAGGCCGCATAGCAGGATGGCGACCAGTGCCACGCCCGCCACGACCCATTCTGGAGCAAGCTTCGCAAAGTGGAGCAACTCAGCGGATACAGCAGCTACTCCCGATAGCGCCAATGGCCACCAGGCCTTCTTGCGGATTGCACCATGCTTGTCCTCAGCCTGCGCATCTGCCCCCTCAACCACAGGGGTGAAGCCCAGATCACGGAGTGCGGCAAGGGCTGTGGGGAGAGCATCCGTGGTATGACGGAACGTCAGGATACGCTGGAGCAAATTGAACTCCAGCTCGCTTACACCAAGTACCCCAGAAAGCTTGTCACGAATCAGCTTTTCTTCCGTAGGACAGTCCATCTGCTCGATTTTGATACGGACTTTTCCCTCGCCTGATAGTGGTTCCGCCTGCATGCCCAGGGAAGAGATTGCCGCTTCAATAGGTGAGGTCGATGGCAGGCTGTGCCACACCCCAAGAGTACGACTCATCAGGTTGAAGTCGAGCGTTGCTACGCCAGGGAGCTTACTCAGTTTTTCCTGTATCAGGCTCTGTTCAGTCGGGCAGTCCATTTGCTCAATACGAAAGCTGCTCAGCTGGTTGTCAGGCATTGAGCCTACCGTTTCACCCACCACGGAATCACACATAGTCGCCGTGCTAATGGCACAAAATGCACCCTTTGAGCTGGCCTCAAGGGTGGGTTTATCACCGCAACAGTTCGTCATGGAATTGACCTCATTGATCGATACTGCAGAGTGAACACCCTGAAGTCACTACAGGGTCAAGTGTTAGAAGCAAAGCGTGCGATAGCAATTGGAGCTTTGGCCAAGCAGGCCGTTCGCCAACATAGAGAAGAAAGGGCAGCGGATGGCTGCTTCAATCGCTTGGGCATGTCGTCAATGTGGAAAGCTGTCATGAAACATCTAGTAAGCACTGCAGGTTGCTGAGTTAGCACCCTAAAGTCACTATAAGGTCTGTCGCTTAGACTGGGGGGTGCGATGAGAATTGGAGAGCTCGCTAAACTCGCTGACTGCCAAGTTGAAACGGTTCGCTACTACGAACGCGAAGGGCTGTTACCTGCTCCAGCGCGCAGCGAAGGTAACTATCGCCTCTACAGTAGTGCTCATATCGTGAGGCTCACCTTTATCCGCAACTGCCGAACGCTCGATATGACACTAGACGAAATCAGGCGACTACTGGACCTGGTGGATCGGCCGGAGGAAAGCTGCGAGGGGGTCAACAGCTTGGTTGATGAGCACATCAAGCATGTAGAGACTCGTGTCACCAGTCTGTTGGCGTTGCAGCAGCAGTTAATCGAGTTAAGGCACCAGTGCTCTTCCAGGCGTGGCGTCGATAAGTGCGGGATTCTTCAGCAACTGACCTCCAGTGGCGGCGTTCAAGCCCTTCCAGATGATAGCCACACCCATCTAGGGAAAAGCCATAACCATTGAGCCGTGATACAGCCAATAAGGCGGTACGAGATGTGGCGATTCGATTCAAAACTGCTGTGTGGTCTATTGCTTGCTTTTGCTTCAGCTGCGGAGGCGGCCGATCTTCAAGTTAAAGATGCGCGCTTACGCCTGCTGCCTGGCGATCTGCCGGCTGCAGGCTACTTCACTCTGACAAACGTTAGTGGGAACGCTGTGGCTCTGGTCGGTGCGGAAAGCGCTATGTTCGAGCAGGTAATGATGCACCAGAGTTCAATTAAGGATGGAGTGGCCAGTATGGATCACGTTTCGCAACTGGAGGTGGCCCCAGGCGCAACCGTGGCCTTTGCCCCTGGGGGCTACCACCTGATGCTTATGAAGCGTCAACAGCCTGTTAGCATCGGCGATGAAGTGACTGCGACGCTCGTTTTTGAGGATGGACAACGCCTGCCGGTGACATTTAAAGCAGTTTCTCCGGCATCACAGTGAATGCTTGATAGAACCTAAGTGAAACAAATTGCAGTGGAATGGAAGATACTCCAGTGAATGAAACCAGTATTGCTTCTCGGGCACACGGCCTATGGGGACTGTTGCTTCTGGCGTGGGCTATCGCGCTTCTCTCAACTCTTGGCGTACTTTTCATCGGTGAGGTGATGGGACAAGCACCCTGTGTCCTCTGCTGGTTTCAACGTGCATTCATGTTTCCGCTTGCAGTGATTCTGGCAGTGGCTTGCTACATTTCGGATTTCGGTGTTTGGCGCTATGCGCTGCCGCTTGCCGTATCGGGCTGGTTCATTGCCCTCTGGCATAGCTTGCTTTATGGCGGCGTGGTTCCGGAAAGCATCAAACCCTGCGGGGCAGGGCCATCCTGTTCCAGTGCCGACATGACCATTCTTGGTGGCATCCCACTGCCGCTGCTTTCGCTGGGCGCATTTACTCTAATCGTCGTTATTCTTTTCTTGATTCGCCGGAGATCCGCTCTATGAGCAGACGCATCATCGTTCTCGTCATCAGCATCATCACTGCACTTGGTTTTGCCGCAGCTGCGTTCTTCTATCAGCAATACTCTGCGGAGCGGGAAAGTGCTCCTCCCCCACCGGAAACCAACGCCCTTGTTCGCTTTCACTCGCCAGTCATCGGCCCCGCGAATGCGCCTGTGACCATTGTTGAGTTCTTCGATCCGTCTTGCGAGGCCTGCCGCGCCTTCTACCCAATCGTCAAGCAGATCATGGCGAAACACCCGGACGATGTACGCCTGGTAATGCGCTATGTGCTGTTCCACCAAGGTTCTGAGGAAGCGGCAAGGATTCTTGAAACTGCGCGTGGACAGGGCCTTTTTGCGCCTGTTCTGGAGGCGGTGCTGGAGGCCCAACCAGCCTGGCATGATGACCCCAAAGCCCAGAAGGCTTGGGAAGCTGCTGCCGCTGCAGGTTTGGATGTGGAAAAAGCCCGCAAGGCGATGATGTCACCTGAAATTGACGCGGTACTTAACAAGGACATGGCCGATGTGAAAACTGTCGGGGTACGTGGGACTCCCACGTTCTTCGTCAATGGGAAGCCTCTCGCGAAGTTCGGTGCTGAGCCGCTTCAGGAGCTTGTACAAAGCGAGATAGACCAAGCGCGATAATTCGAAGGCTGCGCGAGGCCTTTCCATATGGAGTTCCCCAAGGCCTGACTCCAAGGAGCCAGAATGATCCAAAAAGATGAGTTGCGAGCTGAGCTTGAGCGGCAAGCTCAGCGTTTTATCGAGAAAGACGGAGGTGAGATCGTTCTCTATGCCGCACAACCTAAGCCGGACCGTCGGCCATGGCACAAGAAACCGAGCCTGCTCGATGAGGCTTTCCAGGCCGAGGTCCGGAAGATAGAAGAGTCGGCGAGAAGCTGAGGCAAGCTGGCCATGGAGCACATATCGAGCTCCGCCGGAACATCCATGCGGCTAGCAACAAGAGCGAGGAATTCAACAACTTTACCAAGTGGCTGTTCTTCGGTGGAGAGGGCATCATTGCCGAGAACGTGCGGCATGAACAGCGCAAAGTCATCAAGTACAACCACCTGGTGGCGAATCCGGTGATCCTGCACAACGTGCAGGAAATGTCGCGGGTGCTCAAGGACCTGCAGCGGCAGGGACACCCAGTGGATGAGGCCGTGCTAAAGGCGCTGTCGCCGTACAGGACGAGTCATATCAATCGTTTTGGCGACTACATCCTGGACCTTGATCGCAAGATTAAGCCGATTGATCACAAAATTAAGTTTTAGCTTTTGAATCATAAAGCTAACTGCATTTTGGCGAATTTAGCGCGAATCCCGGCCAACCCTCGACATCTTCGTGGCCTGCGTGGATGGCCTGAAGGGCTTCCCGGAAGCCATCGAGGCGGTGTTTCCGCACAGCAGTGTGCAGCTGTGCATCGTGCACATGGTCAGGCACAGCCTGAACTACGTGTCCTGGAAGCGCCGTGCCGAAGTGGCGGCCGACTTAAACGGAGCTACCAGTCTGCCACGGCCGATGAAGCCGAGTTGCGCCTGGGTGAGTTCGAGGCCAAGTGGGA
>JBOICE010000500.1:0-3920 GCA_050739815.1 Pseudomonas sp.
GCATCTATACAGTGGACGCGCAGCCGTTGCGCGATGTGGACGCCTGGCTCGAGCGCTTTCGTGCCTTCTGGGAGCCGAAGCTGGACGCGCTGGAAACGGAGATCGCACGAGGCAAGCGAAAACGGCGGAGTACTGCAGGTTGAAGATAGTTTATCACCGGTTTCTCTTGCGATTGAGCAATTGCCTGAACTTCGCCGCCCGCTCGCTGGGGCTCAGGGCGAGGGCCGCGTCCCAGGCGCGCGGGTAGGGGCCGCGCCGCGCTTTCTCAACCAGCACCTGCTCATCGGCGAATTGCTTCCCCCACAACGTGACCCAGACATCGTAGATCCAGTAGAAGAGCACCTCGTGCTCATCCACATCACCGGCAACGCCGATCTGCAGGCGATGCCCCAGCTCGTGTACCAGTGTGGCCCGCTTGGTCGGCTCGGGGTAGCTGGCGCGCATCATCATCGGTCTTTCACGATAGCCTGAGTTGCTCACACCTTCGAATACGACGGCAGCAATCGCGGTATCGGCGTAGGGCGGCTCAGCGAAGCGGATGCCAGTAGCCTGCTCCATAGCCGCGATGATACGCGCGCCTTCGCGGTTCCAGAGCGCAGTGTACTCGCTGGTGGCAGTCGCAAAGCTGTCCAACTGCGCCGTGAACGTCACGCGCACAGGTGAAGCGGGCTGTTGCGCTGGCGGGGGGCTGGCCGCCGGCCCGCGCGCGCAGGACGACGCGCAGAGCATCATGGTTACCAGACATGCAGCCCAGCTTCGGATTGTCACGGTCATAAGCCCTGGCGGATCGAGTACGTATTGTTAGAGCCCTGCGCCTGACAATTCGTTCGCCGACCGCGCGCTGGATCTGAAGCCGCCTCGCTGACCCTATTATTCCAGCCGCAGTGTTTCAGTCGGGCTGGCGGAACGTAACGACGGCGGTGTGATTGTCTGACGTCGTACTGAGCTCCCGGGGTGTCTGCAGCATCGCAGACCCGGGAGCTCAGCACATTGCGCCAGCTTGAGATTCTAGAAGTCGCTGTGCGCAATTACCCAGTCCGCGACAGCACGGCCCAGGAACTGTCCTGCAGTGACATCGAAGCGGTAGTGAATGCCCGCCAGAATGCGCGAGAGTCCCGCGTCACCAACCATAGTGTTCAGCTCGGTTGTGTGGCTGGGGAAGAACTGAGAGAGCACACGTGCGGCGGCCGCGGACTGACACGAGTGTCCGGACGGATATGACGGGTGGTTGGGCAGCCCGATCGCCAGCGGAATTTCAGGATTGGCCTGCGACGGCCGGACGTACCAGTAGTAGTACTTCGAGTCCCAGCAGCCGATGAAGGCATCGAACATGGCCGCGTGCAGCAGCGCGAACACGCGCGTTGCTTCGAGGTCGTCGAGTTTTCTCTCCGCCACGCAGGTAACCGCGGTGTTGTTCCAGTGTGGCGGCGTGGTGCGTGGCAAACTGGAGTGGCTCGGTCAGGTCGTGGTCACTTTGCAGTCACCGCGAACAGGGCAGGATCACCTGTTCGCAGGACGACTGCGGAATGATCCAACAGATTGGTTTGTGATGCGGAAAGGATTCAATCCAACGGTTATGTCCGCGGGCGGCCGATCTGAAATTCCCGGGGCGGCTCCGCACCCAGCAGATAGCGCACGAAGTAATCCCAACGACGGCGCGTCATGTAGTTGTTATCGACGCCGTAGCCGTGGGTCTGGTTGGGCAGAATGACCAGGTCGAAGTCCTTGCCGGCTTTGACCAGCGCATCGGCCACGAGATAGGTGTTGTAGGGCGGCACGTTGTCATCCATACCGCCGTGGGCGAGCATCAATTTGCCTTTCAAATTCTTCGCCGCCAGCTGATTGGCCTGCGACTCGTAATTGTCGCCGCCGTTGCTGCGCTGCAGCAGTCCCTGGAAACGCTCGCCCCAGTCATCCTCGTAATTGCGATTGTCGTGATTCCCGGATTGCGAGACGCCGACCTTGAAGAAATCAGGATGGCGGAACATCGCAGACGCGGTCGCGAAGCCGCCGCCCGAGTGGCCCCAGATGCCCGCCTTGTCGATGTCGATGAAGCGGTAGCGGCTGGCCAGCTCGCGCATGCCCGCGATCTGATCGGGAATCGTGTTGTCGCCCATGTTGCCGTAGTAGAAATCGGCAAACTCCTTGGAGCGCATCTCCGTGCCCATGCCATCGATGGCGACCACCACGAAGCCGAGCTCGGCCATGGCCTGATTGTCACCATGCGCGGGAATGAAGCTGCGCGAGAACACACTTCTGCCCCACGGCCCGGGATAGATGTAGTTTACGACCGGATACTTGCGTGATGAGTCGAGCTGTGTGGGTGTCCACATCAAGCCGTACAGGTCGGTGCGTCCATCACGGGCCTTGACCGTAATCGGTGTGGGCGGTTTCCAGCCCGTGGCCAGCAGCCTCGAAATGTCAGTCTTCTCGAGCGCCACCATTTGCTTGCCGTCGCTTCCACGCAGTACGCTGACCGGCGGAGTGCTGGGTGTGGAGTACGTGTCCACGAAATACTGTGCGTCCGGAGACAGTGTGATGGTGTGGTTCGCGTTGTCCGGTGTGAGCAGTGCGAGTCCCTTGCCATCCAGCGCGCTGCGATACAGGTGCAGGAAGTAGGGATCGCGACCAGGCTCGCGGCCGACGCCCGTGAAATGGAGCAGGCGACGCTTCTCATCGATGTTCAGAACTTCGGCAACGTTCCAGGCACCGCTGGTGACCTGCTGCTTCAGTGCGCCGCTGTTAAGGTCGTAAAGATAGAGGTGCGCCCAGCCGTCGCGCTGAGACCACCAGAGCACTTCACGCGAAGCGTGCAGCACGCGCCAGTTCGGACTGCCGATCTCCGCGAAGCCGGACTGAAACTGCGTGCGCGAGCGCTCCTGGAAGAGCGTGCGCACTTGACCCGTTGTTGCGTTGGCTACGCGGAAGATGGCTTCCTTGTGATCGCGCGATGATGAGACGAAGGCCAGTTGTGTTGCGTCGGGGAACCACTCCACGTCCAGAAATGTGCTGCCGGACGCAATGTGATCGCTGATGGTGGAGCGGTGCTGGTCGGGCGGCAACTGCAGTCGCACAACGCGCGCCGGTTCCACTTCGATGACTACACGGTGAATGCGGAAGATGACGCTGTCCTGCGGCAGCGGGTATTTCCAGGCTGACAGGCGCGGTGCACCCACGTTGGTCGAGACCAGGTACATGTCACTCACACCGCGGCCATCGTGCTGGAACGTGGCGATCTTTTTGGAATCCGGCGACCAGAGCAGCACTGGCAGGTCGCTCCTGACCCAGCCCGCGTTGTTCGTGGCGTAGCCAAAATCTTTGATGCCATCCGTGGTGAGCTGGCGATCCTGATTCGTGCCGAGGTCTTTCACCCACAAATTGAAGTCGCGAATGAACGCGGCATATTTGCCATCAGGCGACGTGACCGAGCTGGCTGGCGCTGCAAAAGCCCGAGCGCCCGGAGCGCGAGTGCTATCGGCGGGTGAACACTCGTACGTCTGGATACTGCAGGTCAGTCGCCGGCCGCTGGCGGTCATTGTGATGGAACGGCCGTCCTGCGCAAACTGGAACGCATTGAAGGGCAGCTGGGTCGGCTCCACACGACTTCCCAGCGTGCTGGTGAGCGCAGTTGCAAGGCGAGTATGATCGAAGGCGAGGTTGCGTGTGCCACGTTTCGGATCGACCATAATGAATTGCGCGCCTCTGTCGGTCGTGGCGCGGTACCAGACGCGGCCGTCCGGCAGCCAGTTGGGTCGGCCCGCGGTCCCACTCACAAGTGGTGCGGTGTTCGGTACCAGGAAACGCTCGGCGCGTGTGTAATCGTCTGCCGTCAGCTGGCGTGTCTGTTGGGCGGCTGCCGGCACACTGCTGAGCAGCAGCCATAGCGTCAGGAATCGCATGAGTCACTCGCAGGGTGATAA
>JBOICE010000501.1:0-3889 GCA_050739815.1 Pseudomonas sp.
GTCATCCTGACGCTCGCCCTCGGCATCGGCGCCAACGCGGTGGTCTTTGCGCTCGTGAATGCCGTTGTCCTTCGGCCGCTCCCGTATCCGGACCCGGACCGCATCGTCTCGATCTCGGTGCGCGGCCACGACGGACGCGACACCCGCATCATGGACGACATCTACTACGTGGACTGGTCGCCGACGACGCGGACTGTGCTGTTACAGGCGGCCTATGGTGGGGAGCAGGGTGTGTTCCAGACTTCGAGCGGGCCGGTTCGTCTCACCGGCATTTCGGCGGCGCCCGCCTACTTTGCCATCTTCGGAGTGCGGCCGCTCCTGGGCAGGGTGTTCGACGAGAGCGAGATGAAACCTGGAGGACCGCAGGCGATCGTCCTCAGTGAGCCGCTCTGGCGCGAGCGTTTCGGCGCTGACTCTGCGCTCATTGGCAAGAGCGTGCAACTCAACGGCAAACCGGGGACGGTCATCGGCGTCCTGCCGGCGAAGTTCACCGAGGGCCGGGAGGAACGCTTCTGGATTCCACATCACATAAAGGAGCCGGACCGGAGACCGGACGCCGAGTGGGACGGCTATGGCGTGGTGGCGCGACTCCGCCCGGGCGTGTCCTTCGCAGCTGTTGAGGCAGAGGTAGCCGTTACCATGGCTCGCCTCAAGCAGGACGGGTCCCGACCCAACCCCGGGACGCCCGTGGTCATGACGCTGCATGAGCGCCGCCACGGCGAGACGCGCCGGCCACTCCTGCTGCTCTTCGGCGCCGTTGGCGTTCTGCTGCTCACCGCGTGCGCCAACATCGCGAATCTCGCGCTGGCCCGCGCCGCGCGGCGCGAACGCGAGTTCGCCTTGCGCCTCGCACTCGGGGCGAGTCGTTGGCGCATCGTACGCTTCGTGCTCATCGAAAACCTGGCGCTCGCTGCAGGCGGCGCGTTGGTGGGACTGCTGCTCGTGCGCGCGTCACTCGGCTGGTTCGTGCACGTCAGCCCCGACGCAATCCGGACCACCGAGACGATTGGCGTAAGCGGTGCGCTGGTGCTCTACGCGTCCCTCGTCGCCATCCTCACGGCGCTGCTGTTCGGGTTGGTGCCCGCAATGACTGCGTCCCGCACGGCGCCCAATCACACACTGGCCAGCGGAACGCAGCACGCCGCGGGAAGCCGGCGTCAGACGTTCGCGCGCCGCGCACTCGTCATCGGAGAACTCGCGATCGCGCTCGTGTTCCTGACGGGTGCGGGGCTGGTCGGCAAGACCTTCTGGAAGGTCACGCGCGTCGAGCCTGGATTCCAGGCCGACAATGTGCTCATCGCGCGCATGGCGCTCGGAGATCGGTACACGGCCGCCACCGCCGACGCGTTCTGGGCCACGCTCATTGCTCGGGTCCGGCAACATCCGGGAGTGCGATCCGCCGCGTTGACGCAGGGCGCGCCGATGGCCGGGGGCGGCGTCGCAATCGCGGGGGAGTTCCGGCCACAAGCCGGGAGGAGGGTGGCGAGGCAGTACCGTGTTGCGACCGTCGAACCGGACTACTTCGAGACCGTCGGAGCGGAGCTGGTTGCAGGCCGGTTTCTCTCGGCCGAAGATCGCAAGGGCGCACCGCTCGTCGCCGTCGTATCGGAGGGCTATTCGCCGATGTGGCTCGATGGAGAGCCGCCAATTGGCCGAACGATCCGCCAGTACAGCTGCCGCCGCAACAATGACTGCGATCCCTACGATATCACGATTGTAGGCGTCGTGAAGGAGATGGTGCCGGAGGCGTCGGTCGCGGAGAACCGAGGGCAGATCCCGTTGGTCTTCACTCCGCTGGCGCAGATCGTACACGAGCACTGGGAGCGACGGCGGTTTGTCAGGTACGCGTCACTGCTGGTTCGCGTCAATGAACTGGCTCCGATCCAGGCGCTGATCCGCGCTGAAGTAAAAGCGCTCGACCCGGGGCAACCGGAAGCCACGTTCTCCTCGATGGAGCGCGCGCTCGACGAGCGGGTGGCGCCGCGACAGTTCGTGCTCGTACTCCTGATCGCGTTCGCCGCGCTGGCCGGCGGCCTGGCGATCATTGGCCTCTACAGTGTGCTCGCGTACCTGGTGGCTGAACGCACGCGTGAGATTGGCATTCGCCTGGCGGTGGGTGCCGGCCCGGCGCGTGTGACGCGCATGATTCTCGGCCAGGGATTGCAGTTTACGCTCATCGGCGTCGCAGTGGGAAGCCTGCTGTCGATCGCCGCCGTGCGCGTGCTGCGCGCGTGGATGTACGAGATGAGCGTATACGATGCGCCGACGTTCGCGGCGGTCGCCGTGCTCCTGTGCGTCGTTGCCCTCATCGCATCGTGGCTGCCGGCACGGCGAGCGAGCAAGTTGGACCCGGTGCTCGCCCTGCGCGCGGAGTAGCGCCCGGGTCGTGTTACCGAAGCAGTCGCGCGTGGTCGGGTTTGGCGCAGGTGGCACGATATACGTCGCATTCAAGGATGAATTTGATCTCGAGCACCTTCAACGATTCCGGATGCCGTGATTCAACGAGCGGACTGATATGCGTCACGACGATCTCGAGGAAGAAATCCGGTCTCACCTCGAAGAGAAGACCGATGAGCTGGTGGCCAGTGGCATGTCGCGCGCCGACGCTGAGCGGTCGGTGCGCCGGGCCTTCGGTGATGTCACGAGAGTGAAAGAACGCGCGGGCGATGTCTGGCGCTTCGCATCAATCCTGGAGACCGTGGCTCGTGATGTCCGGTACGCGCTGCGCGGTTTGTGCCGCAATCCCGGGTTCACCATTGCCGTCGTCCTGACGCTCGCACTCGGCATCGGTGCGAACGGCGTGATGTTCGCGCTGGTGAACGCGGTTGTCCTCAGGCCGCTCCCGTATCCGCACTCGGATCGCCTCATTTCCGTCTCGCAGTCGGAGGACGGTCGCGACACGCGCCAACTGTGGGACTTCGCGTACGCGGAGTGGCTGCGTTCGTCCAGGTCCGTGGAGGCGACGGCGGCATATGAGGATACGCGAGCCGTTCTCACCTCGCCGGACGGTCCGACGCGCATCGACGGGTTGCGGGCCACACACGCGTATTTCACCATCCTGGGCGTGCAGCCGCTGCTGGGTCGCCTTCCTGACTCGACCGAAGCGTTGCCGGGCGCGCCCCGGGTCGTGCTGCTCAGTGAACTGCTCTGGCGCGACAAGTTCGGCGCCGACTCCGCGACGGTGGGCCGGAGCGCATCGTTCGATGGCGTGCCGCGGCTCGTCATCGGAGTGCTGCCGGCATCATTCACCCGTGGCCGCACCGAGCAGTTCTGGATTCCGCTGCGCGCGGAGCCGCGCACGAGCGCGCCCCCGCAACAGGGCGAACTGCTTGGCTATTACGTGCTGGCGCGGCTGCGCGCTGGTGCGTCGCTGGCTGGTGTCCGCGCGGAGTTGACGGGCGCGTTCGCGCGCTTCGCACGCGGCAACGCCGATGAGCCTCGGTCCACGCCCGTCGTCATGAGCCTGCACGAACGACGTCACGGCGAAAGTCGCCGTCCGCTGCTGCTCCTGTTGGGCGCTGTCGGCGTTCTGCTGCTTACCGCCTGCGCGAACATCGGCCAACCTGTCGCTGGCCCGCGCCGGCCGGCGCAAGCGTGAATTCGCCCTGCGCCTCGCCCTGGGTGCGAGCCGCTGGCGCATCGTGACCGTGGTCCTGATCGAGAACCTGGCACTGGCCGCGGCCGCCGCGACGAAGCCGCAAACCTCTACGACAGCATTGCCGGCCAGCCGCCCTTCCCGGTGGCGCTGCGTGGCAAGGTAGCACGGCATCGCGCCTGGTATCTCAGGCACACTGCGTCCGCACTGGCCGCCGCAGCGGATACAACCCGCCTGGCCGCTATGGCCGACAGCATCGAGGCGAATCGCGGGGTAGTCGGCCCCCTGGTCCTC
>JBOICE010000502.1:0-3939 GCA_050739815.1 Pseudomonas sp.
CACGAAGTCCGTGAGCCAGCGCAGAGCCTGGCCATTCACACCCAGTTTCGATTTGTCCGTGTATTTGCGCAGCGTTGCAGGCAGTGCCTGGAAGTACGTGCCGTTGTCACCGGCCGGCTGCACACCCAGGCGCCGCAGTTCGCGCGCGATGTAGTCCGTGCCCTTCATGTTGCCCACGCGCCCGGCCTGACGCCCCTGCATGGAGTCATCGGCAAAGATGTAGAGGCGGGTCATGAGGTCCGCCTCCGTGATGGCATCTGTAGTTGGCCGGGGCTTCAGCTTGACCGGCAGTTCAGTCTGCTGGGCCGTGACTCCAGTGAGTGAAACACTGGCAAAGGCGGCTGCGATGAAAACGGTGGAGCGCATGGTTCAATTCTCCCAATCGGATTTCAGTGCTGGTGTGTGGCCGGTGCGAGCCGGAAATCGAGCTCGAGCTTGATGTCATCTTCGACACTCAACACGGAGGCCACACGCGGCTTGGCCAGCGCGAAATCAGCGAACGTGAATTGCGTGAGCGCCTGACCCGTCAGGATGCCCTGCGCGATTTTGGCCGTGACGTTCCAGGTGACCGGCCTGGTCTGGTCGCGCACCGTGAGGTCGCCCACCAGCTGGAAGGTCACGTCGCCCGCGGCGGGCAATGGGTATTTCAGGCCCTTCAATTCCGTGGGCACGAACACGAAGGTCGGGAATTGCGCGGTGGCCAGCGTGTTTCGGCGGATATAGTTATCCCGGCGATCCCGGTCGGAGACCATGCTGGTGGCATCGACCGTGATCTTCGACAGCGCACGGACGACCGCACCCTTCGGATCGAGCACGATCGTGCCTTCGACCTTGTTCGTTTTCCCGATCGCATCATTGGGAAAATCGACACCCGCCAGCCGTTCCCGCACGCGGTAGCGCGCTTCCGTGCCTTCGGCCGCAATCACGTAGCGGCCGGTGTCGGCCGGAATACCTGGCGCATGGGCAACGTGGACGGTGCCGGCGGCCGGTTCCAGGACAGCCGCCCACACCAGGGTGGCAAACAGGGAAGCCACCGAGAGGGCGCGCGCAAAACCAGCATACATGTTGGACCTCCAGCAGTCAGTTCTTGAGGGGGTGAGTTGCCCCGGGATCGGCTCTGGGATACTTCTTGTAAACGACAGCGATCACAACAGTTTCGTTAGCTCTTCCAATGCCCGTTTGAAAATCGCGGGAGACCGGATCGGAGCCATGAAAAAATTCCGCATCATGCGCTTTGCAGCCCTCATCCTGCTGGTGCTAAGCGCATATTTCGGCTTGACCAACGGGCTGAACGAGATCCGCGACAACCCGACAACCTTGAAAAAGTCGGTTGGGGTGACTCAGGTGGCGTACGCCATCGTCGCCTTGGGGACGCTCGCGGCGCTCTGGTTCCGGCCGGCCTGGGCGGTGCGCCTGGCGATCGCGTGGGCAGCGCTCGTGACCGCCACGGCGATATTGGCAGCACTGGCCTGGCCGTCGACCCTGGGCAGTGCGCTGGCGGCCGCGGGCTTCACCGCCGTACTGGGTGCCGCGCTGGTGTTGTTGATCCGGCAGGGGGTTGAGCACGGGCAGTGAAGCGGACGCCGTCCTCAGTTCGACGACGCCGTGGCGATCAAGACTACTCCCACCAACGCAGCGCCCAGCGCGAGTTTCGGCCAGGTGAGTTTGCTCTTCCTGGCGTCTGTGCGCGTCCACAGCAACAACACGCCACATCCTTCACGATAGTGGTACTCGGGCGGAATCTCGTGTATCCCCCGATAGATCTCGACGCCTTCCAGATCATCGGGATTCACCAGTGCGTCCGCTTCGCGATAACTCATCGGCAGCCCATCCAGATAGACGGCAAGCTCGCACATGTTGCGCACGACTGGTTGCACACTGGCCATTTGGATGGGTGATCCCGTGATCTGATCGAGCACGCGCCCCGCCACGACCTGCCCGGCTGCACGTTGTGGAACCGCGACAACCATCAGGCAGGCCAACAAAACATGCCAACCACGCAGAGTACTGAACGGTGCGTTCATCGCGCGTCCGGCAAATGGAGCCCGTGCCCGGTTGCCGTCATCAGTTGTGCATGCGGCTGGCGAGACCGAAGAGCAATGCGGCCAGCCCTGCGCCGAACAGGACGCGCTTCCAGGTAAACGGCCGCATGCCCGGCGGATCCGTGCGGGTCCAGACCAGCACCAGTCCGCAACCGGCGCGGTGTGTGTATTCGATCGGGATTTGTGTGACACCGCGATAGATCTCGATGCCTTCCACCTCTTCCGGCCGAATCAACGAGTTCAACGCGTCCAGATCGATTTCCAGCCCATCGAGCATGTAGGTCATCTGGCAGCCGACGCGGGTTGGTACCATGCGTATGATCTGGCTGACGTCGAATGGACTGATGCGTTCGATGTCATCGCGCATGTACACGCGGCCCAGGCCGGTTCTGCGAGTCCAGGTCGCGCGGTCGTAGTACTCGGACAGCCGGCCCACGCGGTAGGGCCGCCTGGCCACGATGCGCAGCGGCTCATGGGGCACGGCTGCCGAGCTGAGCCGTACTTCGAGGTGCAGCTCGACGCCTTTTTCGAGATTGAACTCGGTGGTCTCGATGCGCGCGTAGCCCAGTGAGCTGGCGCGCACCCGGTAGTGGCCGGGCACGGGCGCTGCCAGCCGGAACCAGCCCGCGGAATCGGCCAGGCTCTGCCCGCGCGCGCCGCCGCTGCGATCGAGCAGCACGACCTCCGCGGCCGTCACGGGTGTGCCGGTGGTTTCATCGAGAACCTGTCCGATGATGCTCTGTGCGCTGGCCGCGCCCGCCGAGAGGAGCCCGGCGGCAGAGCATAGGATCAGTGCGCATTGGCGCATGGCGGTACCCTGGGTTTGGCCGGTGGGCCGCAATATATACGGCCGCGTTCCGGCAAATGGTCCGCCTGTGGCCAGACGTGCGCCGGTCCATTTGACCTACGTCCGGGGGGCCGCGCAACGCAAGGCTCCCGCCTTTGCCTTATTACGCGCCCGACGCGCTGGTCACGGTCTGGCCGCACCATTTCCTGGGCAACCGCGACATCGATTACCTGCGCCGGAACCTGAACGCCCTGCGCGAGGTGGCTTCCGTCAGCCCGGGCTGGCTCATGGCCCTGACCGGCGTGGAGCAGCCCACCGAGGTCGATGCTGTCCGCGTTTCGGGCAATCTCTTTGAAACACTCGGCGTCCGGCCTCACCTGGGCCGCACTCTTCGGCCGCGAGTACGAACGGCCCGCCGCGCCCGCGGTGGTTGTCTTGAGCTACGACTTCTGGCGCACGCAGTTCCATGGTGATCCCGAAATCGTGGGCCGTTCCATCACGCTCAGCCAGCAGACGTTCGAAGTGATCGGCGTGATGCCGCGTGGCTTTCATATCGTCGATGCCGAATCCGATTTGTGGTATCCGTTGCCCATGGATCCGACCGCGCAGTTCTGGCAGGGCGCGATCACGCTGGCACTGGGCCGGCTCGCGCCCGGCGCCACCGTTGCTCAGGCCGATGCCGAGCTCAAAGGCGTGGCCCGGCGCATGGTCGCCGAATTCGCGCAGCCGCCCGTGACGGCCAACGATGCTGCGGTGGTCGGGCTCAAGGCCGACGTCATCGGGCCGATGCGCCTCATGATGACCGTGCTGTTCGTGGCCGTACTTTTCATACTCGCGATTGCGGCAGCCAACGTGGCCAACCTTCTGCTCGTGCACGCCACGGAACGTCGCACCGAATTCGCCCTGCGCAGTTCTCTGGGCGCGAGCCGCTGGGCGCTGCTGCGCCAGCTCGGCCTCGAGTCCCTCGCTCTTTCCCTCGTGGGCGGACTCGCGGGACTGGCCCTCGCCCTGGCCGGTGTCCGCGCTCTGCGCAAGATGTTGCCGCCCGAGACGCCGCGCGTGCAGGAGCTCACGGTCGATGTGCGTCGTTGCCTTTTCCTTGTTCATCAG